>CAZDNY010000365.1:0-3978 GCA_964506885.1 uncultured Hyphomicrobiaceae bacterium
CACCCGCGTGCCATGTTCGGAATGGCAACGCGCACGCCGAGCGGCACGTAGATGTACTTCTCCCACTCGAGCAGCGACCAATCCGGTTCGACCTTGTCGAAGTCCTTGACCGTTGGCGCCGACGGCGTGGCGATGATCTGGCCGTCGTCGGTGGCGTAGGCAAGCCCCTTGATCTCCGCCCGCGCCTCGGGCCATCGCCCCTCGTCGATGGCCTGCACGAGTTCGGCGAAGATCTCCTCGCCCTCGCCGCGCACGATCACGTCAATCCATGGTGCTTCCGACAGGACCTGCTTGTACATGAAGGTGGCGTGGATGCCGCCCAGGACGCGGACCGCTTTCGGACAGGCCTCCTTTGCGATCTGCAAAACGCGCTCTGCTGTGTAGATGGACGGCGTAATTGCGGTGCAGCCGACAATATCGGGTTCGAGTTGCTCCAGCCGCTCGCGCAGCGCGTCTTCGGACAAGTCGTTGGTCATCGCATCAAGGAAGTGCACATCGCGATATCCGGCCCCGCGCAAGGCACCCGCCAAGTAGGCGACCCAGGCCGGCGGCCAGTTGCCCGCGATCTCTGCGCCGCCGGAATGATAGTTCGGATGGACGAGCACGATGCGCATACCTGACACTCCATATTGTCTATCTAGAGTGACACATAACACACCGCTCGCGCTTGATCACGATCAAATCGCCGCCCACCCTCGGCCCGGAGCCTGGCATACCAGCCAACGCGACATGGTTGCGGCCGCCAATTCCCAGCGCATCCTGCTCCTGGAGGCGCTGGCGCTTCGGGTCAATCCGCGGTGGGCCGCACTCCGAATCTTGTCCGCTTCGTCGCGGGCGTATCTGAGGCTGACGTCGGGGTAGGCGCCGAACCCAAGCTGACGCGGCTTTCCATTGATCGAGATCCAGAGTTCCCAGCGCTTGGTACCCCTGGCTGTCACGATCAATCTCAACCCGTCACCGTCCTTCAAGACGCCGGGTGTCGACGCGGAATCTATCTTGCGTGCTGTCAGCAGATATCAGGCCATATCCAACCCCAGCCTCAACCCCACTATTGGGGTGAGACTTGGGGGTACAGACAGAGGCCGCCTGACGTAGCCTCAAGCCAGTTAGTTCTTGTGGATCAGAGCATTGAGAAACAACCAGCGACAACCAGAAACATAGCGCTGGCGGTGGAGGCAGTCGCGAGCGAGGCAGTCTCTGCCCTCCAGAAGCCCCGAAATCCGGAAAAACAGGGAATTTTCGAACCTTACGGCCTTGGATTTCCCTCGAGCAAGCAGAAAATCATAGCCATTACAGCGCTTTACACGAAATTTGCCGTCAGAATTAACAGGGAATTCTTAGCGCGGATCAGGGAAATTTTGTCAGCGTTCTGGGAATGCACACTTGAGAACAGGGAACGGTCCAGTGTCCCTTGAAACCTTCGGCCGCCTGCCACGATTACCGTTCTAGCAAGCTGCGTCACTGAAGCTCATTCATGAGCAATTCTTGATTCAGCCCCTTAGGAAGGCATCCGCGTCGACTCCCCGTCCACTTCGGGCCCAGCTGATCCAGTCCGGAATACCGCACGATGCAATCATATGGAAGGCCGATCTCGTTCCTGAGCAGCGCCTCACCACGCGCCGACGGAGATGAAAATACGAATGCTTTGTCTTACTGACAGCGCGGCGACGACCGGATAGCTATTCTTGTCGACCGCGCAATGGGCGCTCTGTTGACGATGCCCAAGTAGATCCACTGCCGGAGCCAGGCCACGAGGCGAGCAGCGAGAGCGGTTGTCATGAAGCTAGCGGCGCTCACGAGTGGAGCAATAGTGAACTTCAGGTTCTTCATTGTCCTGGGTTCGACCCCTAGATTGATCGCGCCGCCTCGCGAATGGCCTCCAGAGCCATGTGGATGTCGCTGCTTGTATGATCGGCGCAAACCTGAAATCGGATCTCCTCATCGCCCTTCGGTACAACGGGATAGCCCAGCCCGGTTGCCAGTACCCCTATTTCGAAGAGGCGAGCTACGACAGCTTGGGTTCGCGGAGTGTCGCGTATCATGAGCGGCGTGACTGGATGCGGCCCTTTGATCGTTTCCAGACCAAGGTCCTCGAGCCCCTTTTCGAAACACTGCGTCATCGCACGAAGGTGAGACAGAAGCGTTCTGCCGCGCGGGCCTTCGAGTATGTCGATTGCCATGATAGCCGCCGCCGCCTCACCAGGCGTTATCGGATTTGAGTAGATGTAGAACGGCGCAGTCTCGCGCAAGAAATCGATGATCCCGGCTTCGGCGACAACGTAACCGCCATTAACGCCAAGCGCTTTTCCTAAGGTGGCGATCAGGATATCTGCTGGTCCACTCCTGGTGATCTCCTCGGTCCCCCGTCCAGTTTCGCCGAACGCACCAATGCCGTGGGAGTCGTCGACCACCACCAGAACGCCCTCGGCATAGTTCTTATCGTAGTGACGTGCCAGACGCATGATTTCGTCTAGCGGCGCATAATCTCCTCGCATACTGAACACGCCATCCGTGACTATTATGGCGCGGTCGGCAGAGTCGCTTGCCGTGCGGAGATGTTGCTCAAGCTGCTGCAAGTTGAGATGCGCATAGATTAACTTCTGCTTCGATGTCGACAGACGTATCGCATTGATGATGCAGTTATGGTTGAGTTCATCGCTTATAATGGCAGTTTGAGGCGTAACGAGCGTCGGCAAGAGGCCCATCACCGTCGCGTAGGCAGAACTGAAAAGCATCGCAGCTGCGCGACCGTGAAACGCTGCAAGGCGACGTTCGAGTTCAACGTGCGGTGCCCAGGTGCCGGATATAAATCGTACAGCACCGGGACCCGTACCATAGGCACGAACGGCGCGCTCCTCTGCGGCAATCATCTCCGGATCCCATGAAAGCCCGAGATAGGCATTTGCGTTCATGCGCAAGAATAGTCTGTCGCCTTCGCCCGCGAGCCTGTAACGTGGTCCCCGACTGCCCTCAGCAGGCACCACACCTGTTATGATGCGCTCCGCCCCTTTGGCAGCTCCAGAAGCACGCAGTTGGCTGACGTGCTGAGCAAGCGACTTCAACACTCGATGTTGCGACATATCTGGGCTAGCCTCCGTTAAGCTGAGTACGGTTTAGCCGGCCTCAGTGTTGCCTTGAGCTGGGCAATCATGTCATCGCACATGGCGTCAAGATCAAAGCGCGGCTGCCACCCCCATTCAGACCTCGCAGCAGCGTCGTCGATAGACCGCGGCCATGAATCCGCTATAGCCTGCCGGATTGGGTCGACCTCGTACTCTATTGCGAACCCCGGTATGCGCACGCGGATTGCTTCGGCGAGTTCCGCTGGCGTAACACTCATCGCTGAAACGTTGAATGCATTTCGGTTCTTGAGCTTTGCCCCATCGGACTCCATGAGTTCATACATCGCGCGAATGGCATCCGGCATGTACATCATGTCGAGCCTCGTCTCGGCGCTGAGGAAGCAAGTGTAATGGCAGTAGCGGATGGCCTGCCGAAAGATTTCGACCGCATAGTCCGTCGTACCGCCACCCGGCGGTGCTGTGTACGAGATAAGTCCCGGCAGCCGCAGCCCGCGCGTGTCGACGGCAAAGCGCGATGCGTAATAATCGCACAAGAGCTCGCCTGATACCTTGGTGACACCATACATCGTGGTCGGCCGCTGGATGGTAACCTGCGGCGTTGCCTCGCGCGGAGTTGACGGACCGAATGCACCGATGGAACTCGGAAAGAATACAGCGCAGCCATACTGCCGAGCGCTTTCGAGGATATTGTATAGGCCGCCCATGTTGATGGCCCAGGCCATCTGCGGACGTTCCTCTGCGACAGCAGAAAGCAGCGCGGCCAGATGATAGATCGTTCCGATGTTGTGACGTCGAACGACTTCCAGGATTTGTTGCGAGCACGTGCAATCGACATGCGCGAAGTCGCAGACACTCTGCCCCTCACCCTGCCGCGCTTCCGAACCGCCAGGCGTTT
>CAZDNY010000366.1:0-3967 GCA_964506885.1 uncultured Hyphomicrobiaceae bacterium
GCATCTCCGGACCGCCCCATATCTGGCACGCACACGAGATGGTTTTCGGCTTCGCGATGGCGGCCGTCGCTGGCTTCCTGCTGACGGCGGTGCCGAACTGGACGAGTGCGACGCCGCTTTCAGGCCGGCCACTGGTCGTGCTCTTCGGGCTTTGGCTGGCCGGGCGGGCGGTTATGCTCACGAGCGCGTTCCTCCCTGCGCTCGTTGTCGCAGCTGTCGATCTCGCGTTCATTCCCGCGCTGGCACTTCACGTCGCGCGCCAGCTTTTCGTGCGGCCACAAAAGCGCAACATGGTGTTCCTGGGCATCCTCCTTGCGTTGTTTGCCGCCAACGTCAGCTATCACGTGACGGCAGCCGATCTGGCCGACCTTGATCCGACGGCCGGACTTCGCGCAGGCGTCCTCATCGTCGTGCTCGTCATCGTCATCATCGGCGGACGGATCGTTCCCTCGTTCACGCACAATTACCTGCACCGCACCGAGCCGCAGTCGCGCATGCCGACCCGCTCGGACATCATCGACCGCTTCGCTGTCCTGACCATGTTGATCTTCGCGGTGGCGACCCTGCTTCCGGTGGGCGATACCGTTCTGGCCGTGACGGCCGGCGCTGCGGCGCTCGCCAATGCGGTGCGGCTGGCAGGCTGGCGGGGAACAGCCACCGTGTCTGAACCGATCGTCGCTGTGCTGCACGCCGGTTATCTGTGGGTGGTCATTGGACTTGGCGTGTGGTGCGTGGCCGATGCGACAAACCTGATCAGCGAGGTTTCAGCACTTCATGCTCTCTCAACCGGCGCCATCGGAACAATGATCCTGGCGGTCATGAGCCGCGCAAGCCTTGGCCACACGGGCCGGCCGATTGAAGCTCCTGCGTCGATCGTCGTGTCTTACGTTCTGGTCACGCTTGCTGCTGCTTTGCGCACGTTCGGACCGGCGCTGGTGCCGTCGGCCTACAATCCGGTCATGCTCGCGTCGGGTCTGTTGTGGACCGCGGCCTTTACGCTGTTTGCAATCACTTACGCGCCGATCCTCACGCGCCCGCGCGCGTCCCGCTGACTCTTGCAACACCGGTTTTGCGGGCCTCACATGCGCCCGAAGTGCGCCACGCGTCCGGCCGGTTGGCGCCCATCGACGCCCGCGGCAACGCGCGGAAGTCCTAACAAAAGTCAAGACCAGGCCTGAGCCGAAATGCACCAATGCAAATCGGGATTGCGATCGCCTGACGCACGCGCCGTTCAAGTTGTTTTTTTGATTGCGGCGGGGCCGATCGCATCCCGGGCCCGGGACATAACCCAAGAGGACGCCATGTGGGACGCACTCACGAAGTCGGCCGCGCGAAACATCTTTTATGGAGGAAGCGCGTTCTTCCTCGTGATCTTCGTCGGCCTCACCGTTCAAAGCTGCAACTACGCTTTGACAACATCAACCGATGCCAAAGGTCTGACTGCCGAGGTCATCAACGGCAAGCACACCTGGGAGCGGCACGCCTGCATCAACTGCCATACGCTGCTGGGCGAAGGCGCCTACTACGCGCCGGAACTGGGCAACGTCTGGAAGCGCTACGGCGGCGTCACGGATCCACAAGGCGCGCGCGAGACGATCAAGGCATTCATCAAGAGCCAGCCATCGGGGGTCCCCGGCCGCCGGCAGATGCCCAATTTCAAACTCACCGACAAAGAGCTCGATGACCTCGTCAGCTTCTTCGAGTGGACTAGCCGCATCAATACGCAGAACTGGCCGCCCAATGACGCCGGCTGAGGAGGTGAGATTATGAAATACGAAACGCAAAAGATTGCCTTTGCGTACTTCGCCGTTGCCATGGCGCTGTTCGCAATCCAGGTGACCGGCGGCCTCATCGCCGGCTATGTCTACGTGTTCCCCAACACGCTGTCCGAACTGGTGCCATTCAACATCCTGAGGATGCTGCATACCAACTCGCTCGTCGTGTGGCTGTTGCTGGGATTCTTCGGCGCGGCCTACTATCTCATCCCAGAGGAGGCAGAGCGCGAGATCGAAAGCCCGATGCTCGCCTACCTGCAGCTTGGCATCTTCGTCCTGGGCACGCTGGGTGTCGTCGTTACCTACCTGTTCGATCTGTTCAACGGCAACGCCTTCCTCGGCAAGGACGGCCGCGAGTTCCTCGAGCAGCCATATTGGGTCAGGCTCGGCATTGTCGTTGCCGCGTTGATCTTCCTTTACAACGTGACAATGACGGTGCTGAAGGGCCGCAAGACAGCCATCACGAATGTGCTGCTGCTCGGGCTGTGGGGTATCGCGATCTTCTTCCTGTTCTCGCTGTACAACCCCAAGAACCTAGTCATCGACAAGATGTTCTGGTGGTACGTCGTGCACATCTGGGTCGAGGGCGTGTGGGAACTGGTCATGGCCGCGATCCTCGCCTACCTCATGCTGAAGATGACCGGCGTCGACCGCGAAGTGGTCGAGAAGTGGCTCTATGCGATTGTCGCGCTGTCGCTTTTCACCGGATTGCTCGGCACTGGCCACCACTACTACTGGATCGGCACACCGGCCTACTGGCAGTGGATTGGATCGATCTTCTCGAGCCTGGAGATCCTGCCCTTCTTCGCGATGGTGCTTTTCACATTCGCAATGGTGTGGAAGCGCAAGCGCGAGCATCCCAACAACGCGGCCTTGCTGTGGAGCCTGGGGTGTGCGGTTCTGGCGTTCTTCGGCGCGGGCGTGTGGGGCTTCCTGCACACGCTGCACTTCGTCAACTACTATACCCACGGCACCCAGATTACGCCGGCGCATGGCCATCTGGCATTCTTCGGCGCGTACGTGTCCCTCAATCTAGCCATTATCACGTATGCCATGCCGCATCTGCGGGGCCGCGAGCCCTACAACCAGGTGCTCAACATGATCAGCTTCTGGATGATGTCGGCCGGCATGGCGTTCATGACCTTCGTTCTGACGTTCGCAGGCGTCGTGCAAACGCACCTGCAGCGCGTCCAGGGCCAGAACTTCATGGATGTGCAGGACCAGATCGCACTCTTCTACCAGATGCGGTTGCTGTCCGGCGTCGTTGTGGTGATCGGCGCGCTCATCTTCGTGTACTCGATCTTCGTGCCGCGTGCCGCCGAGGTGATCTCGCGGCCGAGCGTGGCGCCTGCCGAATAGCAGGCGGCACCTGAACGAACGTCCGGCGTTGCCATGCGCGGCGCCGGACGAACCAAAGCAACAAGAATCCTTAACTCCCGCCGGGAGCTTGCATCATGAATGCTACGACGTCGGTTTCCACTGCCGGTGCCCTGCCGTACTACCGCCCCACCGCCAACGAATGCGAGCTTTTCGCACTGGCGCACAAGCTGCGGCTGCCGGTGCTGCTGAAAGGTCCTACGGGATGCGGCAAGACGCGTTTCGTCGCGTATATGGCTGCACGCCTCGGCCTGCCGATGTGGACGGTGTCGTGTCACGACGACCTGACCGCCGCGGACCTGACGGGGCGCTACCTGCTGAAGGGCGGCGAGACGGAGTGGTTCGATGGACCTTTGACGCGTGCGGTTCGCGCCGGCGGCATCTGTTATCTCGACGAGGTGGTTGAAGCACGCAAAGACGTCACCGTCGTGCTCCACCCGCTGACCGACGACCGCCGTGTGCTGCCGCTGGAACGGACGGGCGAACTTCTGTCGGCGCCCGAAAGCTTCATGCTCGTGGTCTCCTACAATCCGGGCTACCAGAATATCCTCAAGGCGCTGAAGCCGTCGACGCGGCAGCGCTTCATCGCGCTGGAGTTCGATTTTCCCGATCCGGACGCAGAGGTGGAAATCGTGGCAGCCGAAAGCGGGCTGGCGCCCGAGCGCATCAAGCCGCTGGTCATGCTGGCCAACCGTCTGCGTGCGCTCAAAGGTCAGGATCTGGAAGAAGGCGTATCGACGCGCCTGCTGGTCTATTGTGCCAGCCTCATCGCCTCAGGTCTGCGCCACGAGGAGGCCATTCGCTCGGCGCTGATC
>CAZDNY010000367.1:0-3949 GCA_964506885.1 uncultured Hyphomicrobiaceae bacterium
AAAGTAGTTGCCGAGCACGACCGACGACGTACTGGACAAGCCCGTCACACTGGTGACGTAGATGCCGGCGGGCGTGCGCGTGCTGCCGGGCAGCATCACGCCTGCGCCATCGGTCATCTCGACCACGGGTACGATCAGGTCGGCATCCCACGGCATGATGTTCGAGAGCGTGAGATTGCCGATCTGGGCACTACCCAGCGCCGCATCGCCGTAGAGATACGTGGCACCAGAAACGTGCGCTGTCACCAGCCGAGGCGTGATCGTCACCTGGCCGTTGGTGGAAACGACGCGGTAATTGCCCGCGTCCGCGCCAGACAATGCCAGCACCGTGCCCCCATATGAACCTGCCGGTACATCGGCGGGGATCGCAACTTGCGCCGTAGCCGACACGTAGAACCCCGCAGCGACCGCCGTGACATCATCGCCCACCAGCAGCCCGTCCAGCAGCGGTTGGGGCGTCGCCCCGCCCATGCCGTAGACGACCGAAACGTTGGAGAAGTCCGCGGTCAAGTTGCGCGGCGACAGGGTAATCGTCGAGCGTGTCGCAGTTCCCTGGCCGATCAGCGCATAGTTGCCCGCATCAGCACCGGCCAGACCGATGTCGAAGCTGTAAGTGCCGGCATCGAGGCGGTCCGAATAGAGTTCGCCGGTCGCCGCATTGCGCCAGTCGGCACCGACGTCGTCCCCCGGCAGAACGCCCGACAGAGTGACTGTGGCGCCCGGATCGCCATAGGTGAGCGGCAGCGTCGACAGCGACCAGCCGATATTGAGTGGATCGATGACGAGCGTGGGATTGGTGGCACCGTCGCTGGCGAGCCGGTAGTTGCCAGCGCTCGAGCCCGTCAGTCCGGTCGCGGAGATGCGATAGGTTCCCGCGTCGGTGCGCTGATCGAGCGCCACGACAGCCCCTGCCGCATTGGTGATCTGCGCACCCGACGGCGCCACCGCATCGCCGGCGAGAACTCCGGCAAGAACGATGCTGATGCCTGGTGGCGTGCTGCCATAGACCGAATTGGCATCGCAGCACGCATAGGTCAGCGTGCGCGGTGAGATCGTGACGACGCCGTCGCGCGGTCCCCCGGCTGCCGCAAGCGTGTAGTTGGCCGCGTCAGCGCCCGACAGCCCCGACAGGGTGTAGGCATGTGCTCCTGCCTGAAACCGGTCGGACAGTTGGAACGTGCCCGCAGTCGCTCCCGAAACAAGGATCGGCGAGACACCAAGGCTCGGCACATCGATGACCGGAGCAAGGCTGTCGCCATTGACAGTGCCGGTCAGGGTGACGAACGGCACCGGCGCTCCATACTCGTAGGAGGGAGAACTCACGAGGTAGTCGAGGGGACGCGGCGTGATGGTGACCGGGGTCGCCGCGGTGAAGTCGATGAAGTATCCAGGTGTTGCTGTGGCGAACGAAAAGCTCCCGCCCGCTGGCGTCGTGTTGCCCAAGGCCGTGCCGGCACCGGCCGTCACATCGGGCCCATTGAAGACCAGCGCACCGGGCGCGATCACGTCGGCGATCGTATCGCCGCCCTGCAGCGCACCGCGCACGATGTGCCAGAGCGGAATTCCTGCGAGGCCCGTCAGCGTGGAGTTGTCGTCACCATAGACGCGCGAAATGCTGGCGCCTGGGCCGGGTCCGGCGGCAAGGCGGGTGGCATCCGCGCCAGCGACACTGCCGGCGACAGGCCAAGGCATCAGCAGGCCATAGCGCGTCAGCTCCCCTGCTTCCCGGAAAGCCACCGTCGCCGGGAACTCCGCAGCCGCGATCGCATGGCTCGCCTCGTCGGACCACACCACCGAGCCGCTCGTCGAGACGATTTCCAGGTGCCCGGTGAAGGACAACGGATTGACCACCAGGGCGCCTGTCAGGCTGATGTTCCCGAACGCCCTGAGATCTCCCGTCAAAGTCGTGAAGGCATCGACCGAAGTGCCAGCCTGGGTGATCGAGATTGAGCCGGCCATGATCGCGCCCAGCCCGATCGCACCGCCCTCCTGGCCCGCAAGTCCGGTGCTCATCGTCAGCGAGACATTGCCGGTTGCCCCGACATCGACGTTCCCGTGGATCGCAATCTCGGCGTCGCCCGCATCCCGCGGCCCCACCGCGTTGGGATCGTTGGCCAGCAGCGTCAGCGAACTCGCGTTGCCCGAAGCGGACCGAAGATTGAGATCGCCGTAGATCGCAATGCTGCGCCCGGCGTGAAGCGTGAGGTCGCCGTATGTCGATGCAAAACCGCCCGAGGACATGCCCAGGCTATCGTTGATGACGATGTCGTTGCTGGCTTCGAGAACGACCGAAATGCCATCGCGGACGATGAGATCGGACAACGCCTGCGCGTCGATGAAGGTATCGGTCGCCGCGCCGTCATAACCGTAGGATCCCGCCGGATCACCGCCTCCCGACTGGACGATGATATTCATCGGATCGAGAAGCAGCGTCGCGCCCGCTCCGAGCGCGAGGTTGCCGAGATCGACCGCCGCGATCCGTTCCCTGGCCGAGATCTCCACTGCACCGGCACCGATGCCATCGCGCGCTTCGATCCGACCGGCGACCGCCGTCTCGCGCTCGCTCCACACCACCACCGCGCCGGCAGCCGCGTCGCTGTGCGCTGCTGACACGTCGACGACAGAAGCGACATCGATCGTCACCGTGTCGGCACTCGCCAGATCGCCTGGAACGCCATAGCGCCCGATGAATGCCGCAAACAGGTCGGAGGCCGGATCCTGCTCAGCCCCGCCGCGGAACGCCCCACCAATCCGCGACAGACCGCCCAGCTCGCCGCCGCGAGCCTCGATCTGGGCCCCCTGCAGAGCGACATCCCGGCCGGTGATGTCGATCATGCCGCCGCGCACGATACCCGAGGCAGAAATGCGCCCGCCGATCGCAGTTTCGCCGTCCGAAACGATAGCGACGAGCCCGCCATCGGCGCCCGATGCATCGATGACCGCGCCCGGCGCAAGGGTGATCCCGGCCACCGCCGAAATCGAAACCGCGCCTCCGCTGCTGCCATCGCGCGAGGTGATCGCACCGCTGACATCGACACGCTCGCCGCGCACCCTGACATCGCCACCGCGAACCTGTCCCGAAACGCGGACGCCACCGCCGCTTCCGCCCAGGATGATGTGACCATTGCGGCCGCTCGCACTGTGCGCCGAAATGCGGCCCGGCACGTTCACCACGTCGCGAATGGACTGGCGCACTGTCGTACCGCGCAACACGACGAGGCCGCCTTCGGCCGAGATCTCACCACCCGCCTCGACCAGCGCACGCCCGTCGGCATCGCGCGCCTGCGACGGCGCGAGAATCTGCAGGAACCCGTCACCTGTGAGGTCGAGCGTGACCTGCTCGCCCGCACCAAGCCCGATCCGCCCGAGCGGCGCTGCGATGCGTCCTTCATTGGCGACGCGGCCGCCAATGAGGCCAATAAAGCCGCCGTTGCCGGCCGTAATCAGGCCCTGGTTGAAGACGTCGGCCGATGCTCCGCCGCCACTGAAGGACAAGTTGCCGCTCAGAAAGTCCTCATTGGAGATGCCGAGCGTGCTGGCGATGAAGCCCCCGCCAACCGACACGGTTCCCGTCGGCGTGATTGCAATTCCGTTGGGGTTGACAAGAAAAACCTGGCCGGTCCCCGTGATCTGCCCGGCGATCTCGCTTCCGGTCGCGCCCGTGACACGGTTGAGGATCGCCGATGACGATCCCGGCTGGATGAAGCTGACCGAATTGCCCGCCCCGACCGAAAAGCTGTTCCAGTCGACGATCGCGCGCGGGCTCGCCTGGTTGATGACCAGTCCGTTGCCGCCGGAAGAATGGATGGATGCACTGCCCGCCGAAACACGTCCGCCGCTCGGAAGCGCCTGTTGTGCGACAGCGCCGCCGGCAAAGCCAACCGTTGCCATGGCACAGAACAGCCCGGCCGCAATGCTGCGCCATGACGGCGAGAACGTTCGCCCCCAC
>CAZDNY010000368.1:0-3941 GCA_964506885.1 uncultured Hyphomicrobiaceae bacterium
TGGTTCAAGAACTGGGAGACCACCGGTCTTCTCAAGTTCGAGGACAAGAACGGCGACGGCAAGATCCAGTACTATGATGAGAAGGGTCTGGGCGACAAAGCCGCCGGCTTCGGCTGGAAGGGCAATGAGCTCACCAAGGTCGACCGTGACATCATGGTGCTCGCCAACCCCGAAATCGCCAATCTTCCCAACTGGGTGATCGCGCTCGTCGCGGCAGGTGGTCTTGCAGCCGCTCTGTCGACCGCTGCCGGTCTCTTGCTGGCGATCTCCTCGGCGATCTCGCACGACATCTTGAAGAGTATGATCAACCCGAACATCTCGGAACGTGGAGAGCTGATGGCGGCACGTATCGCGATGGCGTTGGCCATCGTCGTCGCGGGCTATCTGGGCTTGAACCCACCAGGGTTCGCGGCACAGGTGGTGGCGCTGGCCTTCGGTCTCGCCGCGTCCTCGATCTTCCCGGCATTGATGATGGGCATCTTCTCCAAGCGCATCAACTCTGCTGGTGCGATCTTGGGCATGATCACCGGCATCACCGCGACGCTGGTCTACATCTTCTGGTTCAAGGGCTGGTTCTTCATCAAGGGGACCGAGATGGCGGCCAACGTTCCGGCCAACTGGTTCATGGGCATCTCGCCTGAGGCCTTCGGTGCGATCGGCGCGTTGATCAACTTCGGCGTTGCCTACGTCGTCTCCATGATGACGGCGCCTCCGCCCAAGGAGATCCAGGATCTGGTCGAAAGCGTCCGCGTCCCGCGTGGTGCTGGTGCCGCGACCGGCCACTGATGACACGGTCGTGACCGTTACGGTCCACGATCAATGACACCCGGACGGGCCCTGCGACATAGTGGGGCCCGTTCCGATTCTGACTTCGGCATCTTCGCGGACCATAAGGACGCGTGTCCCCGATTCCGAAGTCACTGGTATCTGTCATGCTGCGGGGTTAAAAGCGCCATGAAGCCCTCAGGCAACGCGAGGTAACCTGTGACGCTGACGCAAAACGACATCGAGACCTTCCTGGGCTCGTGCCATCCCTTTGCTCTGCTGCCCGCAGAGGCCATCGTGCGGCTTGCCGCTGCCGTCGAACAATACGCATTTGCTGCCGGCGCCACGGTGCTGGAGCTGGGGCAGGAAAACCCTTACCTGCACGTCATCCATTCCGGCGAAGTCGAGATCCGCTCGGCCACCGGCAAGATCTTCGGCCGCATCGGTTCCGGGCAGGCGTTCGGCATTCGCGCGCTGCTGGGCGGCGGCCGCGCCACCTATCGCGCCGTCGCCTTGAAGGACGGCACCGTCCTCAAGGTCCCGCGCGACGCCTTCATGCAGATCGCCGACATCCACCCGCAGTTCGAGCGCTATTTCGAGCCGATCGGGATCGAGCGCGTCGGCTTGAGCCCGCTCGGCCGCAACCCAGCTCCTGCCGGCGAAGACGGCGCCCCCGCCGCCGGCCTCGATCTCATGGTGCTGACCGCGCGTGACATGATGACCAAGAACCCCGTCTCGGTGACACCAGCCGACACGGCCAACGCCGCCGCCCGCATCATGCGCGACCGGCGCATCTCGTGCGTCCCCGTGGTGGAGGCCGACGCCAGGATCGTCGGTATCGTCACCGACGCCGACTTCCGCGATCGCGTCGTCGCCGAGGGCTGCGCCTGCGATATCAAGATCGCCGACATCATGACGCCCCGGCCATTGACGCTGACGCCTGACGCGCTGGCCTTCGATGCGCTGGCCTCCATGATGCAGCGCAAGATCTCTCATGTCCCCGTCGTCGAGGGCGAGCGTCTCGAACCGGCCGTGACGTGGTCGAGCCGCATCGTGCGAGCGTCTCGTCGGCATCCTGACGCAGACCGATCTCATCCGCGCCCAGTCACGCTCGGCGGTCTACATGATCGGCGAGATCGGACGCAAGCCGGATGCACATTCCATCGCCGCGATGGTCGAGGAAGTGCCCAAGCTGCTGGTCTCGCTGGTCGCCAGCGGCGCCTCCGCCCACAAGATCGGCCACATCATTTCGAGCGTCACCGACGCGGTGACAAATCGCCTGATCACGCTCGCCGAAGACCGCCTGGGCCCCGCGCCGGTTCCCTATCTGTGGCTCGCCTGCGGATCGCAAGGTCGCCAGGAGCAGACCGGCGTCTCCGACCAGGACAACTGCTTGATCCTGTCCGACGACTACAACGAGAACGAACACGGCGAATATTTCAAGGCCTTCGCCCGCTTCGTCTGCGATGGCCTCAACGAGGCCGGCTACGTCTATTGTCCCGGTGACATGATGGCCATCACCGACAAGTGGCGCCAGCCGCTCGCCGTGTGGCGCAAGTACTTCCGCAAGTGGATCGACCAGCCCGAGCCGATGGCGCAGATGCTGGCCTCGGTGATGTTCGACCTGCGCGCGATCAGAGGCGATGCATCGCTCTATCAGCGCCTCCAGGATGAGATGCTGCCCTATGCGCGCGCCAATTCGATTTTCATCGCGCACATGCTGTCCAACTCGCTGACGCATTCGCCGCCGCTCGGTTTCTTCGGCAACATTTCGGTGCCGCGCATGGGCGAGCACAAAGGCGAGATCGACCTGAAGCACGGCGGCGTCGTGCCGATCGTCGATCTGGCCCGCCTCTACGCACTGGAAGCCTCCATTCCCGAGGTCAACACGCACCGTCGTCTCGAGGCCGGGCGCAAGGCCTCCGTCTTGTCGGAAGAAGGCGCTCGCGATCTGCTCGATGCCTTCGAGTTCATCTCGATCACCCGTCTCAAGCACCAGGCGACCCAGATCCGCGCCGGCAAGAAGCCGAACAACTACCTGTCACTGGCGGAAATCTCGCATTTCGAGCGCAACCACTTGCGTAACGCCTTCACGGTTGTCAAAACCCTGCAATCGGCGTTGGCCTCGTCGCACCAGATGGGGCCACGCTGAGGCCGCCGCGCCTTTCGATTTCCTGCCATGCAGCAAGATCGGCGCTTGGCGAGCCTCGCACGCAGCAGGGGCCGGGACGACGCCGGGGCACGGTGTGCGCTTGCGTGGGCATGAGTGAACCAGTTTACGAGGAAGGCCGTCCCGCATGTTTCAGCTCGTCGCAACTCTGATGATCGGCGTCCTCGCGGCGTCGGTGACCTTCATCCTCTACAGGATATCTCCCAGGTTCTTCCCTCGCGTGATCATACCTTTCGCAGCCGCCATCGCCATGATCGCCTACAACATCTGGCATGAGACGACGTGGTATGCGCGGACCTCGACGGTGTTGACCGAGGAGTTCGTCCTGCTCGGCAAGGGCGAGCCCGTCAAGTCGCTGATGTCACCGTGGACATTCGTGGTGCCGCGCACCGACAACTTCTTCGCCCTCGACAAGCGCACCATCCAGCCGCTGCCCAACTCCGATGGCCGCTATCTCGTACAGGTCCTCGATGTCGGTCGCTTCTACCCGGCCAAGCGGACCAGCCGCATCGTCGACTGCACCACCCGTGAACAGGCCATGATCGATGCGGCGACCAAGTTCGATGCCGACGGCCTGCCCGCGGACTTGAAGTGGACGAAAATCACCGCTGGCAACCGTCTGGCCGATGAAGTCTGTCCCGGCAAGGCCGAGCAGACACCCACGCCACCTGCCAACTAGCTGATGGCGCGCTTGCCTCGTCCACGACGCACGTGCACGACGCGCAACCGCGACGGCTTTGCCTAGAGCATATTTAGCTGAAGTGTGATCGCTTCAGCATGAAAAACATGCCCGATTGAGGGAGATAGAGCGCATTCGCGGTTCCATAAGAAGTGAACGCGCTCTAACGCACGATCAGTCCTGCGCCCGCAACCGCCAGCACCAGCAGTAGAATTTTCCAACTTTGCATGCGAGTCATCCTAGCAGGTCCCCCGTAGGTCATGCTCCGCATGACAGATTCCGTAGATTCCGTGGTCACATAACCCGCACCATCGGATTGCCCGATAC
>CAZDNY010000369.1:0-3923 GCA_964506885.1 uncultured Hyphomicrobiaceae bacterium
GCGTCGAGGGGCAGTTGATCGAGACGACATCGACGGCGGGGAGAAGATCCTCGACGCTTTCGTTATAGATGGCACCTGCTTCCGTTTCGGGCGGCAGCCGCCGGCGGTTGGAATAGTGCACCTCCATGTCGAGCCCGGCGACGATTTTGCGCACGGCAAGCCCGACGCGCCCCATGCCGACGATACCGAGCTTCTTGCCCGTCGATTGCCGCCCGACCATGAACGAGGGACTCCATGTGGTCCACTGGCCCGAGCGCACCAGCCGGTCGCCTTCCGATGCGCGCCGGGCAGCGCCCAGCATCAGCAACAGCGCAATCTCGGCGGTCGCATCCGAAAGAACGTCGGGCGTGTTGGTGACGACGATGCCGCGTTCCTTGCATGCCGGCAGATTGCAATGATCGACGCCGACGGAATGGTTGGCGATGATCTGCACGCGATCCGATAGCCGCCCCACGACGTCGGCTGAGAAGATCTCCGAATGGCACGGCAGGATCGCATCGGCCTTCGCGCTCATGTCCACGATCTCGTCGCCCGAGAAGACGCGATCCTCCGGATTGAGGATGACGTCGTAGTCGCGCGCGGCACGCGCTTCTGTTGCGTCCGACAGCTTGCGGGTGATCCACAGGACGGGCTTGGACATGTGTCTTTCTTTGAACCTTTGCAAAAAGGAGGGGAGGGAGTGCGCATTTGAGCATGCCCGGGCCGGTCTTGCGAATCTGAATTGGCGATGAATACCCGGCTCACGATGTGTTCAGGGCGGCAGCGGCAATGTCTGCTTCATCGAACAACGAAATAGCCTGCAGCCCTCAGCCCAAGCCGATTTGACGACGGAGCCCGCCTCGATGACCCTGCCGCACACGCACATGCCGATGAAATCGATTGCCGCCGCCATTGCCTTCGCCGCTGCAACGTCCGCCTTCCAGTCGCCCGCCTCGGCCGCGTCGTTCTCCTGCATGAACTACGATGACATGAACGCCGCCGAACGGACCATCTGCGACAACCATCGCCTGGGCGCATTGGATGAGCGCCTCGACAGTTGGTATCGGCGCGCCAAGATCCGTGCGGGCTATTTCGAGCAGACCGAGTGGCTGCGCGCCGAGCAGCGGGCCTGGCTCGCCGGCCGCAATGCCTGCGGCGCCAACGTGGGCTGCCTGAAACGCGCGTATTACCGGCGCATCCGGACGCTCAAGAATTACGTCGAGCACGTCTGACACCGTTAGCCCGCAGTCCCAGGCTCCCAGTTTCCCGTACCGCGTTCCTTCTCCTGATCTCTGAACTTCGCCGCCCGGTTCCCCCCGCCGGGCGGCTTTTTCTTTTGCCCGCGCCGCTGCCTCCGGCCGCCCGCAGCTTCATTCGGTCGCGGCCGGTCTTGAGAAGGCTCAAATCAGTTCCCCGCACCTGCTATATGCCAACGAGGCGCCCGCTAACGGGGCGTGTGTGTGCAACTTGTGCGCCGGCGGCAGACAAGGACCTCGGGCGAGATGGCGGTTTCTGAATTCAGCTTTCTGGGTGGCATGGTGCTGGGCTTTGCCTCGACCCTGCATTGCGCCGGCATGTGCGGCGGCATCGCCACCTCTTTGACGCTGATGTTCCAGCCTGAGACCAGCGCCGATCGTGTCCGCATCCTGACGCTCGCCCAGGCCGGACGTGTCACGTCGTATATGCTGGCAGGCGCCGTCCTCGGCCTGTTCGGCGCGGAACTCTACGGTGCGTTCGACCAGGCCGGCGCCTTCCGCCTGCTGCAGTGGTTCGGAGCCGTGGTATTGATCTGGCTGGGGCTGACGTTTGCCGGCCTGTTGCCGATGCCGGCCCCGGTCGACCGCGCGGTGGCGCGGCTGTCGGCCGTGCTGGCCCGCGCGCTGGCGCCTCTCAAGTCGTCGGCCGTCGGCCCCTACATCGCCGGTCTCACCTGGGGCGTCATTCCCTGCCCGATGGTCTACGCCGCACTGTTCACCGCGATGCTCACGGGCACCGCGCTGGGCGGCGTCATCTTCATGGCCGGCTTCGGCCTCGCCACCGTCATTCCGGTTTTCCTGACCGCGCTGGGCGTGTCTACCCTGGCCTCCATCGAGGCACGCGGCCGCGCACGCATTGCCATCGGCGTGCTGATCGCCCTGTTCGGCGCCTCCACGATCATTCCAGGCAGCCCCACCAACGGCCTCATCTGCAAGGTGGATCCACCCGGTCTTTCTGCCATGCGCTGACATCGCCCGGCCGGACCGGCGTGGCGTGCGAGCAAGCCTCCGGCCGCATCGTCAGCTTTGCGACTGGCGAATGAAACGCGCGGCGATGAGATCGCCGTCCTTCAGCCCGAAGTAGCGCAGCACCGTGTCGGGCAGGGTTTCTGGATCACTCATCATCGACGCGTCGTGGTCGTGCTCGGCCAGAATCAGCCGTGCGCGCGCCAAGTCCGCTGCGCAGACGAAATAGACCTGGTCTTTGGATCGGAACTCGAAGCCATTGAGCATGGGGGCCTCCCAATGGATAGGAAATATCGGCTGTGAGCCTCGCATTATAGGGACGGGGACAGCCAAGTCACGCCTGCTGATGGATGCCGCAGCGACCCGTTTTTCCGTTTCAAGTTGGGATGTTAGGATCGCGCCAAAGCAACGAGGCACGCAACCATGGAAAAACTGATCGATCACCCCGGGGTGAGGCATAGTCAGATTGTCGAGACCGAGAAGCTCGACGGCACCGTCTGCAAGCATCTGCTCGTCTACACGTCCGTGGTCCTGGATCCGGGCGCCGAGCATTACGACAAGGCCGCCCACGAAAGCCTGATGAAGGAAATCCACGCCACTCTCGACCGCCACCCCGAACTCGACGGGGCGGATATCGAAAGCGGCTTGCGTGATGATTGAGAAGTTCGCAGACATCTGCGGCTTGGCCGCGAGCGAACGTCCCGATTCTCAAACACACGTGTGCACGGCCAGCACCAATCACCGCTGCACTGGTTTGGCAGGTGTCGCACGCCTGGCGTGCTCCGCCATAACGGGCCCTCAGAGCAGTAGTGATCATATCAAGAACACACAATATAAAACGTCGCAATATCATGCATCTAAAAAAACATGGACAAACAGAACAAATCATGTACATTAACCTCAATTGCGCCGGTCGAGGCTTCGTGAAATAAGGGACGACAGCAATGGATATGCCGCAGCTCAGGGTGGTTGAAGGGGGCGTTATGGACAAGCAGAAGGCGCTGGAAGCAGCGCTGGCGCAGATCGACAAGACGTTCGGCAAGGGCTCCATCATGCGCCTTGGCGAGAACGACAAGACGATCGACGTCGAAGCCATCTCGACGGGCTCGCTGGGCCTCGATATTGCGCTCGGCATCGGCGGCCTGCCAAAGGGCCGTGTCATCGAGATTTACGGACCGGAAAGCTCCGGCAAGACCACGCTTGCCCTGCAGGTCGTGGCTGAAACGCAGAAGAAGGGTGGCATCGCGGCGTTCGTGGACGCCGAGCACGCGCTCGATCCGGTCTATGCGAGAAAACTCGGCGTCAAGGTCGAGGATCTTCTGATTTCCCAGCCCGACACCGGTGAGCAGGCGCTCGAAATAGCCGACACGCTGGTGCGCTCCGGCGCCATCGACGTGCTGGTGGTGGACTCTGTTGCCGCCCTGACCCCCAAGGCCGAACTGGAAGGCGACATGGGCGACAGCCTGCCGGGCTTGCAGGCGCGCTTGATGAGCCAGGCCCTGCGCAAGCTGACGGCGTCGATCTCCAAGTCGCACTGCATGGTCATCTTCATCAACCAGATCCGCATGAAGATCGGCGTCATGTTCGGAAATCCCGAGACGACGACGGGCGGCAACGCGCTGAAGTTCTATTCGTCGGTGCGTCTCGACATCCGCCGCATCGGCCAGATCAAGGACCGCGACGAGGTGGTCGGCAACCAGACCCGCGTCAAGGTGGTCAAGA
>CAZDNY010000370.1:0-3910 GCA_964506885.1 uncultured Hyphomicrobiaceae bacterium
CGCGGCCGATGAACCAGCTCGTGATCTGGTCGCGGCTCTTGTAGTCGAGGTCGCCCGGCGACTGCGTGGCGAGCATCAGGCCGAGTCCGGCCGAGCGCGCGCGCTTCAGAAGGCTCTGCAAGGGCTCCGCCGTCGCCGGCTTGGCGTTGGCCGGGATGTAAAGGTCGGCTTCGTCGAACATCACGACCGCCTGCAACTCGTCGTTCGGGTTGCGCTGGCAGAAGCGCAGTGCTTCCGACAGGAACTGCGAGACCCAGAACAGAATGTTCTCGTTGTCGCCGAGGAAGCCGGTGTAGATGATCGACAGGCGCGTGCGGCCCTCGCGCGCGTGTGGGCCGAGGCCCAAGAAGCGCTCCATCGACATCGTCTCGCCGCCGCCCTCGAACAGGGCCGCGTTGCGGTGCCTGAGCGAGTCGAGCTGCGCGACCAGATCGCGCCGCAGCTTGCCCGACGGGTCCATGCGCTGGGTGAGATCGGTGAGTTCGGGATCCTCGTCTTCCAGGAGGCAGATGAGGTCGGCGAGCGTCACCTCCCGGCTGTAGCGCGAGCCCAGGATGCGCAGCGCCACCGAAAGCGTGCCCGACTGCTTTTGATGCGTGGCCGAATTCTTCAGATGCAGCATGTCGCCGAGCGCCGCCGCCGACAGGTTCGCAAGCAATTGCTGCTCGTGCTCGGGCAGTTCGTTGATGCCGTTGGGCAGCAGCGTGATCGAGATCGGCCGCCCCGAAGCACGCCCCGGCGTGTAGACCGCCACATCGATCGCATCGGCGAGCTTTTCACGTTGCGCGCGCCGTTCCGCATGCTCGTCGTCGTCCGCGCGCCAGACTTCCGGATTGGCATAGCTGCACAGGTCGCCCTTGCGGTCGATTAGGATCGCCGGAATACCGCGCCCCAGAAGCTGTTCGATCAGCGACAGCGCCAGGGTCGTCTTACCCGAGCCCGAGCCGCCCAGCACCGCTGCGTGGCGCTTCATGACACTGGTGTTGAGCGTGACCGGGCGCCGGCGACCGACCAATTCGCGCCCGGCGAAAATCGAGCCGCTGGTAATGCCGTTCTCGTCCAGGATGACCGACAGGGGCAATTCGTCCCCGACCTCGTCGAGCGGAGCGCTCGGCTGCGACCACATGCTGGAATAGCTGTCCGCCACATCGGCATCGAGCGCGCCGCCACCGTCGAACGAGGCAGCATAGACGTTGCCGGTCGCGCCCACGGGGCGTGCGCCCCACGGATCGGCCGGCAGGGGCGGCGGCAGGGGCGGCGGCGTGAGCGATGCAGTGGCATGCGTTGGCACCGCGCGCGCCTCCGCGTTACCGTTGACGACACGCGGCAGCAGCCGGCCCAGCAGATCGAGGCGCAGAAGCTGGATGATGACGATGATGTTCGACAAGAGCTTGGCCTCGGAGAACCAGTCGCCGAAGCCCGGGTCGTTCTTATGGTGCGCATGGAATTCACGCACCGTCATCATGCGCTCCCACTCCGCGATCGGCACCGTCAGCGCGCGTCCGCCGCCTTCGCGGAACTTGCGCAGCGCCTGCGCTGCCTGGCTCTTGGTGTTGGGTGGATAGTCCGACGCGCGCAGGATGAAGCAGCTCTTGGCGCCCATCGCCGACAGCGCGGTGTCGAGCTGACGCTTGAACACGCCGCCCTGGATCTTGCGGTTGCACAGGAACACGCGCGCTTCCGCCTCCAGGCCGTTGCGCTGGCGGATCGCGATGTCCATGGTCGGCAGATCATCGGCGATTTCGAGCCGCCTGGTCGTGACCTCGACCATCCCGCCCCACTCGGTCGCCGCGATGTTGAGGGCGGCACCCAGCACGTCCATCAGCTCGTTGTCGTCGGATGGGATTTCCGCTTCCGACGAATTGTGGAAACGCTCCCACAGGTCGCGGTAGTCGACCTCGATCAGCGGGATCGGCGCGGGCTTCTTCGGCTCCGGTTTGCCAAATCCCAGGGCGGCAGCGAGCGTCGAAACGAACGCCGGCCGCTCACCGCTTTCCTCGCCATCCCCGTTTCCGTCGTCGTCATCGTCGCCAGCCGTTTGTGCACGCAGCCGGTTTTGTGCGTGTTCCAACAGGCGTCGTGTCGAAAGTCCGCTGAATTCTTCGAAGAACTCCGGACCGAAATAGGCCGAGGGGTCCGAATAGACGACCACCTCGGTGTTCTGTTCCGCCTCGTACGCCAACCGCCGCGCGATGATCTGGCGTGCTTCCTCCGCGGTGCGGCTTTCGTAAAGCGCGACCGGGCCAGATTTCTCGATTCGATCTCGATAGGACTGCGCCAGAGGTTCGCGCACCTGCGCGTAGAAGTCGTCCAGGCACGAAATGATGACAATCGCCGTCGGAACGCGGTTGGCGATCTGAATGAGGTCGCGCACGGCCTTCTGGAACCGCTCCTCGGCATCATCGAAGAAACGGAGATCCTCGACCTGGTCGATGCAAAAGACCAGTGCCGTGCCGTCCACTGCCCACATCAGGCGGCCAAGTCCCTCGATCAGGTCGAACGCACGTCCCTCGCCGACGTTGGGATCGAGTGCACCGACCGACTGCAGCGACAATTCGTTGAGCGGCCGGCATTGCAGATACTGGCGCACGCGCTGTTCGATACGCGGATCCTTGCGCTCCAGGTACAGCAGCGCGCGGATGATGTTGATATCGATGTCCTCGTCCGCGAAACGCGGCGCGGCGACGATCATGTCGGCCATTTCGTGGACCAGCAGCGCCAACGCCCGGTCCTCCAGCGTATCCTCGCGCAGCTTCTCCAGGTCTTCCGCCGGGATCTCGCTGGCGCCCTCGATCAGCTTGCGCGTCAGCCGCGCCAGCGCGCTCTCGCCGCCCTCGTCGGGGTCGTACGGCCGTTCCAGCGAAGCGATCAGCCGGCGCAGGTAGTAGTCGGCATAGTTGGCGATGTCGGGCGACATCTGGGCGTATCCCAGATACGCCTTGCCCGCCCGGTGCGCGCCGGTCCTGAGCGCACGGATGAGATGCGTTTTGCCGGCCCCCGACTGGCCGTGGAACAAAAGGATGCGCGCCTGCGCGTCGGCGACGGGCGCGCGCCCGCCATGGCTCGGTCCGGTGTTGGCCTGTCCGGTGATGGCTTCCAGGAGATCGAAGAACTTGGTGCGCGCCTTCTTGTGGACCTCTTCCACGTCGACCGGATCGGCGCGCCAGATATCGTCTTCCCAGGTGATCGAGTGCTCGAAGGCTTTCGACAGCTTGTCGGGAGCGACAGCAGCCTTGAGAGCTTCCTGATGCATCACGTGTTCAGTCTCCGAAACGCTCGATCGTCACTTCATGTGCCGGGCTCAGATACGCGGCGCTGGCAGAATGCCGGCCGCTGCAACCCAAGACCCAATTTGAACAGCTTTCAACGAGCAGGCCGCAAGGCACCCCGCCCGTCTGTCCTCAATCCTCGACGCGCACGAAATGCCAAACGGTATTCTTGTAACTGATGGCCGAATCCTGAATGTCTTTGATATTGCTTTTATTTTTCAGGTCGGCAGTGGCCAGGACGAGACGCCCGGCGCGGTGTGCTTCCACCAGCATGCCCTTGAACACGCCGATGTCGCGCAGCCCCCACTCGGGACGCCCGTCGCGAATCGACGGCCATACCTGAGAAATAAACGCCTTACGGCTCCCTGGCCAGCCCTCAGACACGGGAGCTGCGAACCGTTGCACCTCTGCAGCAAATTCGTCGAGGTCGGGGCGCAGGGTCGGCGGTGGTCCATCGGCTGGTGCGGCGTCATTGGCAGCTGTTGGCGGGCTCATCGGCCGGCCCGGTGGCGCCCGCCCCGCCGCAGGGGGTTGCGTCTGCAAGTCGTTTGCGGCGGTCGGAACCGTCGGCGCTGCCCCGCCATCCAGCAATTCGGACACGAACCGTTTCATGATCGCCGCGCGCAGCACATCGAGCGTCG
>CAZDNY010000371.1:0-3905 GCA_964506885.1 uncultured Hyphomicrobiaceae bacterium
CCAGATATCTTGCAACCAAGTGGTAGACGCGGAAAACTAAAAAGACCCCCACCGTAAGAAGGGGCCCTAAGATCATGAGAGCGACCGTCGGAACACTTTGTGGAACGAACAACGTCCAGTAGCGAACACTGTGCAGCAGCCAGACAGTCAGAAGGAGGAGCACGAAATCGATCGCCGCGAGTAACGCACGTCGCTTGCGACGTGGCAAACCGACAACACCTTGCAATGCGGCGTCAATAATCGGATACAAGACTTTAATCCCTCAACAGAGCAAAAGCTCTAAATTTATATTAACCTTTAACGGTGCGGACAAGACTTTCGTGTGCGGGCATGGACCAGGAATCTGTTAGTGATGTGAGTGATGACGATGCGAAAAGTGCACGGGTCTCGTCTCGTACGAACGGACAAAGCCGTACCGAAGCCGACGCCCCAACATGGCAAGAACCTCTCGACATTCAGACTTTTGATGTTTTTGAACGGTGCACGGTCAGAACGGAATCAGGACTTCTTTCACAATACGCGTGTAACAGCAAAGCGTCGGTCGCCAGGACCCTAGACTGTCGCTGACGCAACACACACAATGGTCAAAAGTTTCTAGCTTAGGCGCACGCTATGAGCCATCCGCCCCCGCCGATTTACCCCGTTATTTTGTCGGGCGGTTCCGGCACACGTCTCTGGCCTCTCTCGCGCGCCATGCATCCCAAGCAGTTCATCCATTTCTTTGATGGCCAGGACTCAACGTTTTTGGGTGCGACGCTGCAGCGCCTGAGCCCCGACCAAGGCTTCGCTGCGCCGATCCTGATGTGCAACAACGATCATCGCTTTTTGGTCCGTGAGGAGCTGGAAAAAGCCGGGATCACCCCAGAAGCGTTGATCCTTGAACCAACCGCCCGCAATACCGCGCCTGCCATCGCTGTGGCAGCCTTAGCGGTTCACGCTAAAAGCCGTGACGCAATCATGGTCGTCATGCCCTCTGACCACGTGGTGAAGGACGAGCCGGCGTTTGTTGACGCGGTCAAGCGGGCCGCCGCGGTCGCCGCGACCGGCAAGCTGGTCTTATTCGGCGTAAAGCCCACCCAACCCCACACGGGTTACGGCTACATTGAGCAGGGCGTCGATCTGGCTGGATTTGAGGGGCGTGCCTTCGCCGTAGGCCGCTTCACCGAGAAGCCTGACCATGCCACCGCTGAGCAGTATGTGACCAACGGACGCTATTTCTGGAACAGCGGAATTTTTGTTCTCAATGCCGCGATGTTTCTCGATGAGCTGGCGAAGTTGGCACCTGATGTCCTCGCCGCGGCCCGTGCAGCCTATGAAGAACGCAAGGAAGATATCGGATTCCAGCGTCTGGACGCAGAATCGTTTGCACGATCTCCCAATATTTCGGTCGACTATGCCGTCATGGAGAAGACCGACCGCGCTGCAATGCTTCCCATCGACATCGGCTGGAACGATGTCGGTTCCTGGTCATCTTTGTGGGACATTGCTCCGCATGACGCACAGGGCAACTACAGCAGCGGTGACAACGTCCTGGTCGACACCAACAATTGCTACATCCATTCCGAACGCGCCATTGTTTCAACCATCGGCGTCGACAACCTCGTTATCGTTGATACCCCCGACGCTCTTCTTGTCGCAGATCGAGCGCGCGCCCAGGACGTCTCCGACGTCGTGCAGCGTTTGAAACGCTCCAATCGCAAGGAGCATGAGCAGCACCTGCGCAACCTGCGCCCCTGGGGCTTTTTTGAGACCTTGTCACTGGGACCGCGCTTCCAGGTCAAACTCTTGCACGTCAAGCCCGGCGGCAAGCTCTCCATGCAGATGCACCATCATCGTTCCGAGCACTGGATCGTTGTCAAGGGTACCGCGCGGGTCACCATAGGAGAGGAAGAGAAGCTGGTTCGCGAGAACGAGAGCGTTTACATCATCGCCACCCAGTGGCACCGCCTGGAGAACCCTGGCAAGGTTCCGCTCGAGATCATTGAAGTCCAGATCGGGACCTACCTGGGTGAGGACGACATCATCCGGACCGATGACGTCTACAACCGCTCTGCTGATGAGACGAAGTGATCTCGCCTTCATCCGCCTTGCTCTAAGACTGGTCCTACCCTGAGTCAGTCGGACCTTGAACCGGCCAAGCAGAAAGGCGATCAGCGCGTAGACCGAATCTCGCGCTTCAAAGCTCAGGCACGTAAGAACTTACCTCGACGGAGCAGACCACGATCATGACTGCCGACCTCTCTGACCCACCGATCCTTGTCACCGGAGCCGCAGGCTTCATCGGCATGTTTGTGGTCAAGGCGCTCATCGACGCCGGCGAAACGGTCGTCGGCGTCGACAATCTCAATTCCTACTACGATCCGGCCCTGAAACGGGCACGCCTCGAGGTGATTGCCAATCCGCGCTTCACATTCCACGAGTTCGATCTGGCTCAGCGTGAAGCCGTCGCGCGCCTATTCGCGGACTCCAAGCCCCGTACCGTCATCCACCTCGCCGCCCAGGCCGGCGTGCGCTATTCGCTGATCAATCCCGCTGCCTACGTCGATTCAAATCTCGTGGCGTTCGGCAATATCCTCGAAGGCTGCCGCCACAACGAGGTCGGCCACCTCGTTTATGCCTCGTCGAGCTCGGTGTACGGCGCCAACGTCACTATGCCGTTTTCGGTCCATGACAACGTCGACCATCCCGTCAGCCTCTATGCCGCCACCAAGAAGGCCAACGAGTTGATGGCGCACACCTACTCGCATCTTTACGGGTTGCCGACGACGGGCCTGCGTTTCTTCACCGTCTACGGCCCCTGGGGCCGCCCAGACATGGCACCCATGCTGTTCACGAAGGCAATCCTCGAGGGCAAACCGATCGATGTGTTCAACGAGGGGCGCATGTCGCGCGACTTCACCTACATCGACGACATCGTCACCGGCGTGATCCGCGTTGCCGCCAGGCCTGCACGTCCCGCGCCCAACTATGACCCAGCCCATCCAGACCCCGGCGCCAGCCACGCGCCCTACCGGATCTACAACATCGGCAACAATCAGCCCGTCGAGCTTATGACCTTCATCGAGACGCTGGAGGAGGCCATCGGCCGCAAGGCCGTCAAGAACATGAAACCGATGCAGCCCGGGGATGTGCCCGCCACCTATGCCGACATCGACGATCTGGAGCGCGACTTCGGCTATCGCCCGAAAACCGAACTGGCCGAGGGCATCAAGGCGTTTGTCGACTGGTATCGGGATTTCTACAAAGCCTAGCCGCCATACGAAGCGCATGGTCGCCCAGCCCGCCTCCGAAGTAGCACTTGACCAAAAAAGGAGACTCAGCAAATTCGGCCCACACCATAAGGCTAATGCACAAAGGTCTGCCGACAGAAGGCGAACCGGATCCTGAGCCACCGAGCGTCAGGCCGCACCAGTTCGTGACCGCTCTCTGTGTGTGGAACCCATCCCTGGCAAATGCAAAAAGCTAGATATACCAGAGTGCGTTGGTCCGCTCCGCTTGCTGCCTAACGCATCGCTGGAATTGATCCCTCGGCTTCGCTGTTACATCGATCTAATGAGGCTCGAATTCCGCCAAATCACTCTTTTGCGCCATGCCGCCCGCCCTTTCTCCTGCTAGCGTGAGTTGTCCCACCCGATGGGCGATGGCGACCCACGCCTCACGTTCAGATGCGGTAAGCGGGAATGAGTACGCTACATGATCTCCGATCAGCTTGATCCCGCTTGGGGACATCAGTGCGACGTGTGTGTGGTGGGAGCAGGCCCGGTTGGCCTCGCTGTCGCCTGTCAGCTCGATCGATTGGGCCTTCGCGTGCTCCTACTTGAGGCGGGCACCCACAAAGCCGTTGCAGGATTGCCGGGCGTCTCTGACATCGACCTCGCAAACGAGCATCAACACGCCACTGGAAA
>CAZDNY010000372.1:0-3903 GCA_964506885.1 uncultured Hyphomicrobiaceae bacterium
TCGAGCTACAAGGTGGGGTTGTGGGTGGGGGTGGGAAGGGCGCTCAGATTTAAGTCATGAATATGAGATGGCTTTGATGCAGTTCGAATCCCTCCGTCTCCACCAGATCCCGAAATCCTTCATGGCTTTCCGCTGGTGCCGGTCGATGCCGCTTCCTGGTGCATGCTGAGCCAGGCAGTCGGGAGCAACGCCATTTGCGGCAATTGCGTTGGCGATGTCAGCCTGCGTTCGCAGCCAGGCGTGCGAGACGCGGTTGCTGGTCTATTGGATCGACCCTGCTATCTGCAGCACCGTGATTCACCAAAAGGGGTGAACGTGCTTGCGCATGCCGGAGGTTGCGCATCTTGCGGAAATGATGCGTAATGCGTACAGGTTATAGAATTTTACGACCTGATTTTGTCGACGCCGGTGAGATTTCCAAAGCTTGCGAGGCAAGCGCCGTCCGAAGCTGAACGGCCCACTCACTGCTTGATTTGAAATTGCTGAGCAGCATCCCGCGCAGACCCGAAACTCATCGGCAGCCTCTAGAATCGAGCCGGGAGGAAGGTCCATGAATTTACGACCAGATCCAACGTTCCACGCAACCGCCAAGCTGGCGATGCAGGCACCCGTGGAGACCCTTGCCTACACGCTGGCGCTGAGCCCGCACGCAGTCGGTCCCGATGGCCTGGCCGTGATCGACGTCGATCCCAAATCGAAAGACTACGGTACGATCGTCAATACGCTCTACATGCCGAACAAGGGTGACGAATTCCATCACTTCGGCTGGAACGCGTGTTCGTCGGCGCTTTCGCCGATATCGGGGCATGCATTTCTCGAGCGTCGCTACTTGATCATACCGGGCATCAGGTCGTCGCGGATCTATGTCATCGATACCAAGCCGGACCCGCGTCGGCCGGCGATTCACAAGGTCATCGAGCCCGAAGAGATCTTTGCCAAGACGGGGTATTCGCGGCCGCACACGATTCATTGCGGCCCGGAAGGAATCTACGTCTCGACGCTGGGTGGCGGGGGCAAGGACGGCACCGATGGACCGCCGGGCATCTTCATCATGGATTGCGAGACGTTCGATGTGATCGGGCGCTACGCGATCGATCGCGGGCCGCAGGACAAGCACTATGATTTCTGGTGGAACCTGCCGCAGGACTACATGGTGTCGAGCGAATGGGCGCTGCCGCCCCAGTTCGAGAACGGGCTTGTCCCTGAGGATCTGCTCGCCAACAAATACGGCCATAGGCTGCATTTCTGGAATTTGCGCGAGCGCCGGAACGTGCAGACGATCGATCTTGGCGCAAATCATCAAATGCCACTCGAAATCCGCCCGGCGCACGATCCGGCAAAGGATTACGGTTTCGTCGGCGTGGTCGTGGATACGACCAACCTGGAGGGATCGATCTGGACGTGGTGGCGCGAAAACGGAAAGTTTGTCTGCAAGAAGACGGCGACCATCCCGGCCGAGCCTGCTTCGAAAGATGATCTGCCGCCGGCGTTGCAGCCGTTCGAGGCTGTGCCACCGCTGGTGACGGACATCGACCTGTCTCTCGATGATCGGTTTCTTTACGTGTCGTGCTGGGGGACCGGCGAGATGCGCCAATACGACGTCAAAGATCCCATGAAGCCCGAACTCGTCGGATCGGTCCATGTCGGCGGCATCGTGCGCAGGGCGAAACATCCCGGTGGCCACAGCTTCGGCGGGGGACCGCAGATGGTGGAAATCAGCCGTGATGGAAAGCGGGTCTACTGGACGAATTCGCTCTATTCGAGTTGGGATGACCAGTTCTATCCGAATGGCGTCCCGGGTGCCATGGTCAAGGCCGATGTGGGCGACGACGGCACGTTGCGGCTCGACAAGGATTTCTTCGTCGCGTTCCCCGAGGGCTATCGCGCGCACCAGATCCGGCTTGAAGGTGGCGACTGCTCGACGGATTCCTTCTGCTATCCTTCTGTATGAGCGTACCTATGGATCAATGGACAACGGCGGGCCTGTGGCTCGCCGTTGTCGCCAGTGGCCTCTATCATGGGCTCAATCCGGGTATGGGTTGGCCCTTGGCGGTGTCTGCGGGCCTGATGGGCCGAAGTCGGCGAGATCTTATCGCGTCGCTGGGGCCGATCGGAGCGGGGCACTTCCTGGCGATGATCGTCATTCTATTGCCCTTCTCGGTGTTGGCGACGCTCGTCACGTGGCAGCGGGAAATACGGATCGGCGCAGCCGTTCTCGTCATCGTCTTCGGCATCTACCTGTTGATCAACCGACGCCATCCGCGCTTTCTCGCACGCATCAGTCCGCGCCGTCTGGCGTTCTGGTCGTTCTGGGTTGCGATTGCGCATGGCGCGAGCCTGATGCTGGTGCCGATCTATCTGGGATTGTGCCGCGGCGCCGACGTCGATGCCGGGCACGGTGCGGCTCAAGTGCTGATGCGTGCGGACGTCACGATGGCGCTGGCGGTGTCCTTCATACATACAACCGCGATGGTCCTTGCCGGCGCACTCATGGCATTTGTCACGTTTGAATGGCTGGGGCCGGGGTTCATTGGGCGAAGCTGGTTCAACCTGGATATCGTCTGGGCGGCGAGCCTGATCCTAATCGGTTGCATCAGCCTGCTTGCGGCTGTCGCCGTGTCCTGATGTGGGGCGACATTGGCATATCGGGCGCAATCGAAAATCCGACATTGAGCGAAACATCTGTTGCGGCGCATTGCGGGGATGAGTGGCCTGCGATGAACCAGGGGTACCTGCGCTGGCATGCTGCCAGTGACAGGCCTCGGCGAGCGTGACGCGGGGCTTGCGGCGTGGTTAACCCGACATCATCGGCTTGATTGGCTTGGCGATTTGCGCGCCGGCCGCAGAAATTATTCTCATTGGAAATCAACGGTGCTGGTTCGTTGCGTGGCCGTGATGAACCGGCGCAACTCCTCCGACGACCAAGCAGTGGCGGCCCCATCAGGCCGATGCGCCCAAGGCGAAAACTCAACCGCCATGGGGAGCGCTTCCTGACCTGCTTGCAATGGAGAGAGACATGTTTATTGGGAGATCCCCGTCATCGGCAGCCCTGGGCTGTCGCACGATCCTGCGATCCGAGCCGCCGCCCCCGAGAAAACGAAAGAAGCAACGAACGACAAGCACCCGGCATCGCATGGCGATTCGGGGGCGTTGCGCACTGAGGCTGGCGGGAAGCCGCCTGTGGGCCAGTTCGGCCCGCGCTGTCGAGGCGGTCATGGGCCCGGGCGACGCGGTCGTCACGGGCTTTTCCGGCATCAGGCCGATCGACGGGCAGCCAGTACCGGGCGGTGATCTGCTGGACGGGTTTTTCATCAATCCGGACGGGGCTTCTGCACAGGTTCAGGCGCTGAACCTGATGGGTGAAGCGCCGCAGGGACAGCTCGTGTCACCTGCTCTGCGTAAGCAGTTCCTGGCGCGCGACATCGGCCAGGTCTTTGCGATCGCGTTCGGCGAAAGCAGTGAGGATGCGAGCAGGGCGCCTGACATCTATCTTGGCGCAACCTCCATGTACGGTTTGCACATCGTTCGGCCCGACTCGAACGGCGACGGCAAGGATGAGCGCATCAAACAGGGCGGAGCCGACGCTCAATGGATGGCCGGCATGTTCGCGGTCGACAAGGGCGGCTCTCCCGGTGCCATATGGCGCGTCGACGGCGCCACCGGCGAGGTCACGCTGTTTGCGACCCTACCTGACAATTCGGGTCCCGGTATCGGTGACATCGTTTTCGACAAGAAGAGCCGGCAGTTCTTCGTGTCCGATCTCGACAGCGGACTTGTGCACCGTATCGACGAGAGCGGCACGCCAATCGACACGGTCGATCACGGTGTCGACGGCAGCCCCGACAAGAGGCTCGAGCCACTCCCCGACTACGGTACGACAGCCGACATCACACCGGCTGCCTT
>CAZDNY010000373.1:0-3886 GCA_964506885.1 uncultured Hyphomicrobiaceae bacterium
ACATGTCTGCCGCCGCAGCGTCCGCCGGCGTAATGGCGCCATCGCCTGACGCCTCCGTCGAGGACGCCGCTGCGGAACCGGCCATCTCATGCGGCACCGCTTCGCCTGTATCCGCGCCTGGAGCTTCGACGACATCCCGGGTCACGAGCGGCTCTGCCGGAATATCCAGCGGTGGCGTCGTCCCGTCCGCCGCGACATCCGGGCCTGCGGTTGCGCCCGCCGTCGTCTGGTCCATCGCAGCGCTCACCAGGTGCCACAGATCATCCGCCCAAGGCCGCCAGCTATCGTGCGTCTTGAGGAGGCCCCAGCCGCAGCCCGTCAGCGCAAGACTGACAACGAGCGCACGCAGCATCGAGCTGCCGCGCCGAGGCGGCGCGTAGATCGGCTCGCCTGGATGGCAAAGTCGCATGTCTTCGCGCAGCGGTTCGTCGGCCCGCCGGCAGATCTCGCGGATCGCGATGTCGTAGTCGTCGTGTTCGTAGTACGCGCCAGCGCCCTGTGGTCTCAGTGCCATGGCTCACCCCCGAGTCCGTGTCTTGGCACCACCCACCCCGGTTGTATCAGCACGCCAAGTCGCGGCGAAAGAATGGCAGAAACACAACCGCTTAGCGCATTTTGCTTTGCGCCGGTTTGATCATTAGGGGGGCGCGTTCTAACGAACCCGGATCGTCTCAATCGGGATAATCGACGCCAACCAGATAAAGACCGGACGCCGGCGCCACGACACCGCACGCCGAGCGGTCGCAGGCCTCGAGCGCACGCCGCACGTCATCGACCCCCCAGCGCCCATCACCGACGTGCTTCAATGTCCCGACCATCGATCGCACTTGATGGTGCAGAAACGACCGCGCCGAAGCGCGGATCTGCACCTCGTCGCCATCGCGCACCACATCGAGCCGGTCGAGTGTCTTGACCGCAGACTTCGCCTGGCACTGCGCAGCGCGGAATGTCGTGAAATCGTGATTGCCGACGAGAAAGCGCGCAGCAGCAGCCATCCGTTCCGCATCGAGCGGCACGCTCACCCACCACACGCGGTTCTGATCCAGCGCCGGCCGCACCCGCCGGTTGAGGATGCGATAGAGATAGTGCCGCTTCACAGCCGAGAACCGCGCATCGAAGTCGTCTGCCACGGCGATACAATCCAGAACCGCGATCGGCGCAGGCTTCAGGTGGTAGTTCAGCGCCTCGCGGATCCGCAACGTGTCGCGCGGCTGCACCAGATCGAAGTGCGCAACCTGCCCGCGCGCATGCACGCCCGCATCCGTGCGCCCCGCAGCGCGCAAACGGGCCTCCTCGCCTGAGAATGCCGTGAGGGCCGTTTCGATAGCGCCTTGGATCGAAACACCCGCGGCCTGCCGCTGCCAGCCCACGAACGGCGTGCCGTCGTATTCGATGGTGATCTTGTAGCGGGCCAAGGCAGCAGTTCCCGGCAATTTCTCAGGCACAAAGAAAGACGCCGCGCGATGCGCGGCGTCCCTGTGTCCTACCCCCGGCGTCACCGAACCTCAAGTCAGGCGCAACGTCGGCGACTGTCTCGCAGACCCTCAGTGCCGGCCGCCGTGACCGCCGCCACGATGACCGCCGCCGCCATGCCCGTGATTGCCGCCGCCGAACGCGGGCACGCCGCCGCCACCACCTCTGTTGCGGTGACCGCGCCCGACATGGCGACCATAACCGCCGATGTAGCCGCCGATATAGCCGCCGCCCGATCCGGCGTCGTCCACCGAGGTCTCGTTGTAATTGTAGTTGTAGTTGCGCTCGGTCACGTATGTTTCGTTGAAGCCAAGGCTCAACGGCGTGCGCCCGTGCGGATTGATGATCACGCGCTCCGTCGACGGCAGCGGCCGGAACACCCGCACGCCTTCCTCGATGGTGACCACCGCGCCGTAGAACGGACGCGTCTCGATACGGGTGGTGCCCGCTGCCGCAACTGGTGTAACCGCCGCAGCGACGCTCAACGCGCCCGCAGCCAGGGCAACTGTCTTGAAGATACGCATGACTAGGCCTCCTCGTGGACACGAGGCGCGTGCGCACGCACCCCGCAACAGATTTGGCGCCAGTCTAGCGGCTCGAGCCCCGGGTAATTAGGACTTTGTAAACAATGATTAACGCCACGGCTGGCAGGCCGGTCAGGCGTCGATCCGCGACCCCACCGGAAGCGTGAATCCCCGGCAGAATTCATCCGTTGTGACCGCCGATCGTCCCGCACGCTGCACGATCAGCGGGCGGATCGCCCCCGCCCCGCAGGCAATCGCAAGGCGCTCGTCGAGCACCTGCCCCGGCGCACCCCCTCCTGGCGCCAGTTCCGCCTTCAGCACCTTGATACGCTCGCGTTTTCCGGCGAGTTCGACTTCGAACCAGCCGCCGGGAAACGGAGACAGCCCGTGGATCTGGTTCCGGACGGCCTCCGCCGGCTGCGAAAAGTCGATCCGGGCCTCAGCCTTGTCGATCTTGCGCGCATAGCTGACGCCTTCGGCCGGCTGCGCCACTGGTACGACCGTACCCGCCTCCATACCCTGAAGCGTACGCACCAGAAGCTCGGCTCCCATGTCCGCCAGACGATCGTGCAGCGTCCCCGTCGTATCGTCGGGCGCAATCGCCGTGCGCGAGGTCAGAAGCACCGGGCCGGTGTCCAGGCCTTCCTCCATCAGCATCGTCATTACGCCGGTTTCGGCCTCACCTGCCATCACCGCGCGCTGGATGGGGGCCGCCCCACGCCAGCGCGGCAGCAGCGAGGCATGCACGTTGACGCAGCCCAGCCGCGGCGCCTCCAGCACCGGCTTGGGCAGAAGGAGACCGTAGGCGATGACGACCGCCACATCGGCTTCAAGCGCGCTGAAACGACGCTGTTCTTCTGGTGTTTTCAAGCTGACCGGCGTGCGCACTTCGATGCCGCGGTCAGCCGCGAACCGGTGCACCGGTGTCGGCGTCTCCGAAAGCCCGCGCCGTCCTCCCGGCCGCGGCGGCTGCGTATAGACCGCCTTCACGTTATGCCCCGCCTCGATCAACGCACGCAGCGTGGGTACGGAGAAATCAGGCGTTCCCATGAAGACAACGTCGAGTGTCACGTCCCGCCCCCTTCCGGCGCGCGCCGGCTCAGCGCGTTTCGAACGTCAAAGGACGCCGCGCGCCTGCTTCTTGAAGCGCCGCACCACCATGTCCCGTTTCAGCCGCGACAGGAAATCGATGATCAGCTTGCCGTCCAGATGATCCATCTCATGCTGGATCGCGGTTGCCAGCAGGCCTTCGGCATTGAGTTCCTGAGGCTTGCCCTCGCGGTCGATGTAGCGGACGGTCACCGCCGACGGCCGCTCGATATCCACCAGCACGTCCGGGATCGAAAGGCACCCCTCCTCGTAGACCCGGCCCTGGTCGCCCAGGCGCACGATCTCCGGGTTGATCATGGCGATCGGGTTGCGTTCCTCATCCTTGTCGGTGACATCGACGACCAGAAGGCGCTTGGGCACAGCCACCTGGATCGCCGCCAGCCCGATGCCCGGTGCGTCATACATCGTCTCAAGCATGTCGTCGATCAGCCGGCGCATGTCGTCGTCCACCTGTTCGACAGCGGACGATTGTGTGCGAAGGATCGGATCGGGTAGCGTTATGATAGGAAGCTTGGCCATGGCTGTGACATAAGCGGCAGGCCTTCGCGGGTCAATCGCGGCGCATCAACGCGCCACGTCTGGAGTGGGACCGGGCGGAGCCGGAACCGGCTCTCATGGCCGAAAAACTCGGCGGCAGGTCGGGCTGGCGCAACCGCGTGCCGCCCCAAATGGGAGCGGAAAACCGCGTGTTGACACGACGCCAGATGCTCACTTCCGCAGGCATGGCTGCTCTGGCCCTGGCGCCGCCTTCGCCCCTGTTTGCAGGTTCGGCCGCCACT
>CAZDNY010000374.1:0-3884 GCA_964506885.1 uncultured Hyphomicrobiaceae bacterium
TCGCCGCCGGCGAAGGGGCCGAAATCCATCTGGCCGGTGGGCTCGTCATCGGCGCACCGGCTCCGTGTGCGAGCAACAGCCAGGTACGCGTTTGCCCGTCCGGCGGCTCGTCGATCAACAGTTCGATGGTGCTCATCGCCTCTCCCGGCTTTCAGCTTACCAGCCGCCGCTCAGGACGACTTGCGTTCGAGTCCGTGAGACGCGCAACATGGTGTCGCAGTGACGGGATTGTGAGGGCGGCGTCAACGTCCAATCGTCTAAGTTCGGCGTAAGACTGACTGTCAGTCCGACAGTGGAAGTCGCGTGTTCGGAGAAGGGCTTATGCAACTGCTCATGACCGGGGAAAGCGCATATTTGAGTGAGGCGGCGCTGCGGCTGGGTGTGTTCCTTGCGGTCTTCGTGGTGATGGCGGCCGCGGAAGCGCTGCGGCCCAAGCGGCAGCTTACGCACAGCAAGGGTCGGCGCTGGCTGACCAACATGTCAATCGTCGCGCTGGACAGTTTCGTGGTGCGGTTGATGGGGGCGCTGGCTGTTCCGCTGGTGGCGGTGGCGGCAGCGTTTTATGCCGCGCGCCAGGGATGGGGGCTTTTCAACTGGCTCGATTGGCCGGTGTGGCTGGAGTGGCTGGCGGCGATCCTGATCCTCGACCTGGCGATCTGGTTTCAGCATCTCGTCTCGCACAAGGTGCCCGTGCTGTGGCGCCTGCACCGGATGCATCACGCCGATGTCGACATCGACGTAACGACCGCGATCCGCTTCCATCCGATCGAGATTGCGTTGTCGATGCTGTGGAAGATCGTGTGCGTCGTGGCGCTGGGGGCCGCGCCCGAAGCCGTGATCCTGTTCGAAATCATCCTGAACGGCTGCGCGATGTTCAACCACGCGAACGTGGCGTTGCCGCAAGGCGTCGATCGTGTGCTGCGCCTGTTCATCGTCACGCCGGACATGCACCGGGTACATCATTCGGTCATCCGGCGCGAGCACGACAGCAACTACGGTTTCAACCTGTCGGTGTGGGATCGGTTGTTTGGGACCTACACGCCGCAGCCGGAGAAGGGCCACGAAGGAATGACGATCGGACTCACGCCCTATCAGAGCGTGGATCCGACACGGCTGGGCTGGAGCCTGTTGTTACCATTCCGCAACCGCGACCAGCAGGAGTAGGGGCGCGGAGGGCGGCGCGTGGCGTTCCCCTGAAATGCTCAATATTGAGATACCGGTGGGTTGCGTATTTGTCGGATGAAGCCGGCCCGGTTAGGGTGAGTCGGCCCGCAGATTACAGATCTGCCCGCGCTCAGGAGCGTGGATCGGTCAGATTTCGGCGCTGGTGCGCGTTCCGGGGGCAGGGCCGCCACCCAAATTTCGCCAAAGAGGGGCATAATTCTCGTTATTCCGACTTCGGGTTGAACAACTGTTCCGGTCTCGGGCACTTAAAGCGGAGGGCGTGTTTTGGGGCGCATGACGCGCTTGGCCATGGTTCTCGGGGGAACCGCGCTGCTGGTGGCGATGCCCCGGGAAGACTATGCGCGTCTGTGGGCGGAAACGCAGGTTGCCGCAAGCCGGGCCTACGCACTCATCAATCACCATATCGTCAAGCCGATCCGAGTTGCCGTGACAGCACCCGATGAGAGGGTGGTGACCCATGTGCCGGCGCCGCGTCCGGTGGTACGTGCGGATTTCGAGACGGGTCAGAGGCGGATCGAACTGGCTCAGGCACCGATCGGTGAAGCGCAGGTGGGGCAAGCCGAGCCGGCTTTGGCCTCACTACCGCCCGACGGTCGTGCGGCTGGGCGCGACAGCGGGCCGGTGCAGGAGATCGCACACCGGGAGACTGCGGACGCCCCGGCGGATCTGGTCGCTTCCGATCCCGGTGTCACGGTTGTTGCCGACGCGGGTGCGCCTTCGACAGTTGATGCGCGGCAGACCGGCGTGACGACGGCTCCGGTGTCCGTGGCGGCGCCGCCAGTGCCGGCCGCTGCGCCGCTGGTGCAGGCCAAGCCGGTGGAAGAGAACGTCAAACCGCGAGATGCTGGCGACAGCGAGACTCAAGCGGCCGCCGGCGTGCCGCCGGTGCCCCTGGCCAAGCCGGAGGTGCCTGAGGACAAGAAGCCGCCGGTCGCAGCCAAGCTCTTGTTCGGTGCTGCCAAGACGGCGGCGCCGCTGGCGGCACGGGCGATCGGGTTCTACTCGCGTGGGTGTCTGGCGGGTGCCACGGCTTTGCCCGTGGACGGTTCGGCCTGGCAGGCGATGCGGCTATCGCGCAACCGCAATTGGGGCCATCCAGAGCTGATCGCGCTGATCGAGCGGTTTGCCAAGGAAGTGCAGAAAGAGGACGGCTGGCCAGGCCTGCTGGTCGGGGATATCTCGCAACCGCGCGGCGGGCCTATGCTGACGGGGCATTCGAGCCATCAGATCGGGCTCGATGCCGATATCTGGTTCACGCCGATGCCTGGGCGACGGTTATCCCGGCGCGAGCGCGAGACGTTGTCGGCAACCTCAATGATTTCCGGACCGACGAAGGTCGATCCAACCGCCTTCACGCCCAGTCATGTGCGCGTGGTCAAGCGTGCTGCGTCTTATCCGGAGGTGGAGCGCATCCTGGTGCATCCCGCAATCAAGAAGGCGTTGTGCGAGGCGGCGGGAGACGATCGCAAGTGGCTCGGCAAGGTGCGCCCGTATTTCGGCCACTACTATCATTTTCACATCCGGCTGGCCTGCCCGAAGGGCTCGCAGAACTGCCGCGCGCAGCGGCCGCCCTCGGGTGAGGATGGATGCGACAAGGAGCTCGCCTACTGGTTCCGGCGGCTGACCGCGCCGCCACGGCCGAAGACGAAGGAGACCAAGCCGCGTCCGCCGAAACCGCCGACGACGGTTGCCGACCTGCCGGCCGAGTGCCGGGTGGTGCTGGAGTCGGGTGGCGGGCCGGCGGTGAAAGACGAGGCAGAGCTGGTCAAAACGAGCATCGAGCGCTCGAAGAACATCATCGATATTTCCGGAGAGTCGCGCGCGGACGCGCTGGCACGCAAGGCACAACAGTGATCGAAGGGCTGCAAGTGCGGACGTGCTCACTGAACCTTGACGGGTTTGCCCGCATCATCTGACTCGCGGCATTCCTTCGACGCCGCTGCTTGCTCTTGCTGCCCGTGCGGCGGGCAGGCCGACATCCAGGTTTCAACGGGCTTGGCCGGGCCTGTCTCGGCATGCTTGGACCCGTCCTTGCCGACGACAACCTTGTCGGGTGCCGTCATCTCGCGGACCGTCTCGTTATTCTCCTGGACCTGCGCTGGCGTTGCCTTGGTCGCGGCGGCGTCAGAGGCAGGCGACTGCTGGGCGTCGACCTTGGATGCCGCAGTCAGGCTCATCAGGGCTGCGACGGCCAATGCTATCAGGAAGGCCGTTGCAAAGGGCTTTCGGGTCGACATTTCGCACACTCCATCTGTGAACCGGAGCCAGGCGCCGGCCGCTGGTCGCTGTTTTTTCAATCGTGAAAAACTGGCTTGGTTTCGTGCTGCGATAACGCGGCAACACCCCGGACGTTCCGCGGGGAAGGTGTTTCGCCCTCGTGAGGCGTTCAATCGCTTCACCGCGAATGCACGTCAGCGGGCCGGGTCGACGCGTTCACCGGTCGAGGCATTGAGGCGGTACCAGCCGGCAATGACCCGGCGGGTGGCATTGGCCGGGCGGACGGCGTGGGGGATTTCTTCCGACAGCATGAGGACAACCGTGCCAGCGCGCGGTTCGACGGTCGCGCTCGGATGGCCGAGGTGGTCGTCGGCGCTCCAGATGTCGAGTGCGCCGCCATCATCGGGCTGCCAGTCTCGATTGAGATAGACGACGAACGATACGATGCGGTTGCGGGTGCCGCGCAGGCTGTCGAGATGGCG
>CAZDNY010000375.1:0-2826 GCA_964506885.1 uncultured Hyphomicrobiaceae bacterium
GGCAATTTCGGCACGCTTGGCAGCCGCGGCCTTGGCGGCTGCGATGCGGCGGCGCTTTTCGGCAAGCTTCAGAGCCAGTTCGCGCTTCTTGGCAGCGATTGCGGCGGCACGGGCCTTCTTGCGGGCCTGGTAGTCGTAAGAGGAGGACTGGTAGCGGTGCGAGACGCTCGGGCCATGGCTGAAGGCGCGGAAACCGCGGTTGCCGCAGCCGCCGGCTTCGGCGGCGGTCGTCAGGCCGGCGGAGGCCAGGGTCAGGGTGGCGGCGGCGAGGAGGACGATCTTCTTCATGGCTGTTCTCTTTTCAGTTCTGTGATTGGGTGCCGGAAGGGCGCTGGCGTTGATCTGAAAATGCGCGAAACGGGGCGGCGGCGCTGTTCCCGGCGGGACAGGGGCGATTTTTTGTGCGGGGCCTCCCGGGCTATGGCTCGGCGAGGAAGGAGTAGGGGCTGGGCCGCGGCAGCGTTGGGCCAATCCCCAAGCATGTCTTGATCCGTTTGCGTGCGATCGATCGCGGCCCGGGGGGAGATAGGCCGGCATGCGGGAGGTGGACCTTCCGGCAAACACATTGGGACTCTAGAGTGCGTGAGGGTCTACTCTTGCCGCTGGTGGGCTCTCGACGGTTACCGGCTGGGGCGAAGCGCCCTTTTGTCTGGCGGCGTTTGTGGGGCGTCGTTTCGATGTGACCGTTCGTGGCGCATGCGATCGCTCAACGTGCACTGGGGGCATAACCGTGACGCGCATACTCCTGTCGACCGGCAACATTCTGGTTTCGCTCATACTTGGCGCCTTGCTGTTCGGTTTCGTCTTCATCAAGTATCCCGAGACGATGTCATCGATCCTGGATGCGGCTTCGGGCTTCAAGGCGTGGCTGATCAGCCTGGGGATCACGACCGAATACAACAACTGGATTCGCGTTCTGCTCGAAGAGCGGCAGCTGGTCTTCATGGGCTTCACGATCATCGCGCGGATCGGGCTATCGATCCTCACCTACCCGATCGTCATGTGGCGCGAGCGCGCCTGACGGACCGACCGAAAGGCCTTTGTTTCAAGGCTGTTGGCCGGCGCCACTTTTCGGCGGCCCGGCAGCGACATGGTTAACCCTCCGTTAGCGTCTGTTTCCTATTGTTCGAGCATAGGGCAGGACGGATTGCGTCCGGCAAACGACGAGCTGTGCGTATCGAGGGTAGCAGTCGGATGGGTCTCTTCAGGCGTCATGAGGGCGCAAAGAGCGCGGTCGAACCAGTGCTTCCGTTTCCGGCGGAGGCGCAGCGTTTGGCAGGTGCACCCGCTCCGCTTGACGGTCATGGGGGCGAACGGAAGGGGCGGCGCTCGTTCAAGATCAAGCTTGCCGTGTATACAACGTTTGCGGCCGCGCTCGGATGTGGGCTCTGGCTGGCGGCGATGCTGGTCTATTACACGATCGTGTTCCCCGATCCGCTGAGTGTGCGCGGCAAGGAGACCTCGCCGGTCATTCGCATGGTGGCGCGTGACGGAACGCTGCTCGCCAAACGCGGGGCGGCACACGACTACATCTCGATCGACATGATTCCCAGGCACGTGCTCGACGCGGTCGTGGCGACCGAGGATCGCCGTTTCTATCAGCACTGGGGTGTGGATCCGGCGGGGCTCATCCGCGCGGCGTTCGCCAACCTGCGCGCGGGGCGCTATGTGCAGGGCGGTTCGACGCTGACGCAGCAGCTCGCAAAGAACCTTTTCCTGTCCTCGGAGCGAACGCTGTCTCGCAAGCTCGACGAGGTTGCGCTTGCCTTCTGGCTCGAGGTCAGGCTGTCGAAGAGCGAGATCCTGGAGCTCTACCTCAACCGGGTCTACTTCGGCGGAGGTGCTTATGGAATTGAGGCAGCCGCGCAGCGGTATTTCGACAAGTCGGTGCGCGCGCTCTCCGTTGCCGAGGCGGCCTTGATCGCCGGCCTTCTGAAAGCCCCTTCCAAGTATGCGCCGACATCCAACATGAGTGCCGCCGTCGTGCGTGCGCGCTCGGTGCTCGCCAAGATGCTGGCGGCCGGGGTCATCGATCGCGTGGCCTACGAGGGTGCCCGGGCAGAAAAAATCCGATTTGCCGACTTCAAGGCGCCGCGTGCGACGACCGGATTCGAATATGCGATCGATCTGGTGCTGGAGAAGCTTCCGCCGATCCTGGGCAGCGAATACTCGGAAATGATCATCGAGACGACGATCGACGCGGGGCTGCAAAAGCGTGCGAACGCGGCCGTGCAGTCGATTATCGATGGCAAGGGCAAGGCCATGCAGGCCAGCCAGGCGGCGCTGGTCGCGCTCGACCACGACGGTGCCATCCGCGTGCTCATCGGCGGGCGCTCGTATGCAGAAAGCCAGTTCAATCGCGCCACCAAGGCGCGCCGTCAGCCGGGCTCGGTCTTCAAGCCGTTCGTCTATCTGACTGCGCTGGAACGGGGCATGAAGCCCGACACGATCACATACGACTTGCCAATCACGATCGACGGCTGGTCGCCGCGCAACGACAACAATCGCAATGTCGGCGCGCTGACGCTGAGGCAGGCGCTGGCGCAGTCCGTCAATACGGTTGCGGTGCGGCTGGCGAGCGATCTGGGGCTTTCATCAGTGGCGGAGACGGCGCGCCGGCTGGGTATCCAGTCGGAACTCAGGCAGGATCCCTCGATGGCGCTGGGCACCTCGGAGATGACGCTGGTCGAACTCGCAGGGGCCTACGGCGCGTTGTCGACAGGCGGCCTCCTGATGGAGCCGCACATCATTCGCCGGGTGCGGCTCAATACAGGCCGGGTGCTGTTCGCTCGCGGCGCGAGCCTGCAAAAGCGCGTGGTGCGCACA
>CAZDNY010000375.1:2836-3876 GCA_964506885.1 uncultured Hyphomicrobiaceae bacterium
GTCGGTGCACTCAACGACATGCTCAATGCGGCGATGGTGGCAGGCACGGGGCGGCGGGCGGCACTGCCACGGCATCCCGCTGCGGGCAAGACGGGCACGACGCAGGATTTCCGTGATGCCTGGTTCATCGGCTATACCGCGCACATGACCACGGGTGTGTGGATCGGCAACGACGACGGCACACCGATGCGCAACGTGCTGGGGGGCAACCTGCCGGCCGAGATCTGGCGGGCGGTGATGCTCGAAGCTCACAAGGATCTGACGCCGACCTCCCTACCGGGGACGGCACCGCTCGACGCGGTTGCCTCGCGCGGCGGCATGCCGCCGATTGCGCGCTCGGACGGGGATGAGCAGCTGCCCTGGCGGGCGGAGCGTCCGCCGGTGACGAGTTCGCATCTGATGCGTGCCGACGCGGCGAAGTCGCGGTCTCTTGCGGCGGTGCGTGAGCGGCGGTCGGCGCCATCGTACGCACCGGCGCCATCGCGGCCAGCGGGGCGCACGCGCGCGTCCCAGATTGCAGCAGCCCGGCGCGCTTCACCCGCGATCGGGCAGCGCCTGATCATCGAGCCGCCGGCGACGCCCGCACAGGCCGTGCCACGCGCCGCGGGCGGTGTGAGGACGGCATATCCAAGTGAACGCATCAGCGAGGATTTCCTGGCACGGGTTCTGGAAGGCGGTGCACCAGGTGCAGTCGCGCAGTCGGCAAACGGGTTCGACCCCGATGCGATCCGGGCCAAGCTTGATGCGCTGCCCGACGCGGCGGGCGGCCAAGCCGCACCCCGGGGCATGATGTCGCTCGGGGCGCGGCGGTAGGCATTGCAGCGGTGTCGCGTGCACCGGCCTTTACGGTGGCGACGGCCGCGGAGACAGCTTCTCAGTCCAGACGTTCGACCTGTTGCAGGCGTCTGCGCAGGGCAGCCGCCTCGCGGGCCGCGTGCGCCTGCTCCTTGCCGGAGAAGACGTGCGGCGCCAGCCCGCGCTTGTTCAAGGCCTCCTGCATCTTCATGCGCATGAAGGCGCTCGTCGTGTAACGCGATGTC
>CAZDNY010000376.1:0-3874 GCA_964506885.1 uncultured Hyphomicrobiaceae bacterium
GGACCCGGTGCGCAGCGACCGCGCCGAGTGCGACGCCCGCCGCCCCCATCAGTCCGGCCAGCGCAACGATGAGGTTGCGGCTCGTCACGGCGAAGGCTCCTTCAGCGCCAGGATCTGCGCCACGATATCGGGATGATCCCAGGCCCGCTCACCGATGGCACGCAGGCTCTTGCGGCCCGACGGATCGACGACGTAGGTCGTCGGCAGACCGATCGTCTGCCACGCGCGCGCGACCGCGCCCGAACGGTCGATCAGCACCGGAAACGTGACATTGAATTCGGCCAGGAACGCCCAGATCTGATCCGCATCACCGCCCACATGCAATGCGATCATGAGCGCCCCCTGCGGCTCGAGCGTTTCCCAGGCCCTCTGCATCGACGGGATCTCCGCCCGGCACGGCGGACACCAGGTCGCCCAGAAATTGGCGACGACGACCCGCCCCTTGAACTCGTCGAGCGTGCGCGTGGCCCCATCGATATCGGACAACGAAAACGCAGGAGCGGCAGGCATACCCGGAACCGTCTGGAGCAGCATCGCCCCGTCCGCGGCAGCGGCAGCACGCGGGTGAAAACCACCCGGAACGATAGCTGTGAGCGCCCCTGAACCCAGCCAGGTGACGACCGATCGGCGCGTCGGACCGCAATGTGTCGACGGCCGGTCATTGGCGCCCCGGCTATTGCTACGCACAAGCGCCTCAGTCCGTCGGCGTGTCAGGGCGAATTTCGATCTGGCAGTCATGGCGCGCACCTCATGTCGTCAACGCGTGCCCGATGCATCGTATCACCCGTCTGCCATGCAATATTGAGCGCGAACGAGGTACCGGGCGCAAGCATGAACGACAGGAAGCCCCAGTTGTGATCCGTGGGTGCAAACACCTGCTCGCTGGGAAACAGCGCCCAATGAAATGCAACAGACGGTGCCTCGCCCAAGCCCCGTGCTCGCCAGAACCCGTCCCAATCCTCGCGCAATCCAAGTCTGCCGTCCGCCTTGCCGGACGCAGAAACCCGCCACGCCCCAAGCGGGATGCGAACGGCGGGATCGCCCGGCGCGCTGGCAGTATTGCCGATCGCGGAGCGGAAAAAGCAACCGCGCCGCGCCGCCAGTTCGGCGTCCTCCTTCGACAATCCACGTCCGACGAAAAACGCCGTCGCCTGCTCGAACGACAGCGGCGCCATCTCGAGCGTGAGGCCGTCGCGCTCGAGCCGGTGCACGACGTCGGATGGCGGCTTCACGGCCTGCGACTCTTGCGCTTGAAGAAAGGCACTGCCCGCCACCATGCCAGCGCCAAACAGCATGGCGCCAAGCCTCAGACCGCTCACGAGATGTCCGATACGCTTCGGCATGGATTGCGTGATCCTCGTCACGACGAAAAACAAAACGCGCAGCAGATGTGTCCTCCGCTGCGCGCTCGTGCTCCAGCACTCCCGGACTGCGGGAACACTCCCAGTATGGTCTAGGCCGCGTCCGCAGCAACCTTCATCGAGATCATCTTGTCGGGGTTCTGAACCGGTTCACCGCGCTTGATCTTGTCGACGTTCTCCATGCCTTCGATGACCTTGCCCCACACGGTGTACTGCCTGTCGAGGAAACCCGCATCGTCGAAGCAGATGAAGAATTGCGAGTTGGCCGAATTGGGGTTTTGCGCGCGCGCCATCGAAGCCGTGCCGCGCACATGTGGCTCGGCATTGAATTCCGCCGGCAGGTCGGGATACTTCGAACCGCCAGTGCCGCGGCCTTGCGGACAGCCGGTCTGGGCCATGAAGCCGTCGATCACGCGGTGAAACACGATGCCGTCGTAGAAGCCTTCACGCGCCAGCTGCTTGATGCGCTCGACGTGCTTGGGCGCCAGGTCGGGACGCATTTCGATCACCACGCGACCCTGCGTCGTCTCGATGATCAGCGTGTTTTCGGGATCCTTGATGTCGGCCATTCCGGCGTCTCCTTTTGATATCATCTGTTCGTGTCGTCATGAAACGCAGGCGGCCGCGCACGGCGGCCGCCTCGTGATCGGTGTGAAGAGGACGCCTACTTCTTCGCGTCGGCCATCACGTACATCTTGACGATCTTGTCGGGGTTGGACACCGCGCCGCTGCCCGGCTGCCCCTTCTTGACGTTGTCGATGTGCTGCATGCCTTCGATCACCTGGCCCCACACGGTGTACTGGCCGTTGAGGTGCGGAGTGTGCGTGAAGCAGATGAAGAACTGGCTGTTGGCACTGTCGGGGTTGGCCGTGCGCGCCGCGCCGATCGTGCCACGCTCGAACGGCGTCGGTGTGAATTCCGCGGGCAGGTCGGGATACTTCGAGCCGCCCGAGCCCGTCCCGGTCGGATCACCTGTCTGCGCCATGAAGCCTGCGATCACGCGGTGGAACACGACGCCGTTGTAGAAGCCCTCGCGGGTCAGTGTCTTGACGCGCTCGACATGCTTGGGCGCCAGATCGGGGCGCAGCCGGATCGTCACCTTGCCGGTCTTGAGTTCCATGATGATCGTGTTTTCCGGATCAGGCGCATTCGGTGCGGCCTGGGCCGCTGCGGCAAACGCGAACGCGGCAAAAACAAAGGTCAGGATCTGGCGCATGTGATGTCGAGCCTTGTGAGTGAGAGATATGCCTTGGCGAAACCGGCATCCGGCCGGCGGCGCCCAGTTCTGGCCGCCCTTATGGCGTTTTGAGGACGTTCGCGCAACCAAGGGCCGCCCGCGCCTCTTCGACATGCCGGCTCAGCCAGCGGCGGCGGCCGGCGCGCCCATGGCGCGTCCCAGTCCTTGACGTGCCACGATCAAACCCGCTTCGCCCGCGCCACTAGGCGCTTGGCAACCCTCGCCGAAACGAATGGACGGACGTCTCCCCCCATCGCAGCGATCTGGCGCACCAGATTGGCGGCGATATGCCGGACGGCTGGGCTTGCGGCCACGAAAACGGTCTGGATCTCGGGCGCCATCTCACCGTTCATGCCCGCCATCTGCATTTCGTAGTCGAAATCCGTCCCGTCGCGGATGCCGCGGAAGATAACGTTGGCGCCCGCCCGCCGCGCCGCATCGACGGCCAGATCGTCGAACGTGGAGATCTCGATCACGGTGCCGGTCTTCTTGGCGATCGCCTTGGTTTCCTCGGTCAGCATGGCGATCCGTTCTTCGCCCGTGAACATGGGCTGTTTCGCCGGGTGGACCCCGATACCGATCGCCAGCCGGTCGACGAGCCGGGCCGCCCGCGAAATCACGTCCATGTGTCCGAGCGTGACCGGATCGAAAGAGCCAGAGTAAAAACCGATGCGGGTCATGGGGCGGCGGCCTCGTCAGACGGAACAGATAGGAATTGAACGACTTTCTGGCCGTTTCCCCGCACTTCTAGCCGCCCCGCGCCTCCGCCACAAGCCGCCCATCGGCGTTTGGTTTGCCGCCCCGTGCAGCTTGTCCCGCGCCGCAGACATGCTAGCCTCTCGAAAAACGAATATGGACCTGCATCGGGCCGCGCGACGCCTCACTCCGGCACTCCCGCCGGCAGCACACGCGGACCACGTACCACGGACCGCACGTCAGGCAGGCCATTTGACGGAGGAAACGCCATGATCGACCGACGCTCGGCCCTGATGCTGGCGGCAGGCACCGCCGCTGGGCTCGCCGCAACCCGCAATGCCGGCCCGGCAAACGCCGACCCTGCGAGCCTCAAGCTCACCGACGACGGACTGCACGCCCAACCCTGGTTCGAGCAGACCTTTCTGGACCTCGCCGAGGACGCGGCGGAGGCGCATGCGCAGGGCAAATCGCTGGTCGTCTTCTTCGAGCAGCGCGGCTGCCCCTACTGCGGCGAGATGCACAAGGTCAACCTCGCCAAGCCCGAGATCGTCGACTACATCAAGGAGCACTTCTACGCGCT
>CAZDNY010000377.1:0-3872 GCA_964506885.1 uncultured Hyphomicrobiaceae bacterium
TTCACAATCGCGCGCTCCGCAAGCGCAGCGCATTGCCGATCACCGACACCGAGCTCAGGCTCATGGCAGCTGCAGCGATGATTGGGGAAAGCAGTACCCCAAACACCGGATAGAGAATACCGGCAGCAACTGGAACGCCGACGGCATTGTAGGCGAACGCGAAGAAGAGGTTCTGCTTAATGTTGCGCATTGTCGCCTGTGCGAGACGTCGGGCACGGACGACACCGCGCAAATCGCCTTTCACCAGCGTGACGCCGGCGCTTTCTATGGCCACGTCTGCGCCGGTTCCCATTGCGATGCCGACATCGGCCTGAGCCAGTGCCGGCGCATCATTCACGCCGTCGCCCGCCATCGCCACCTTGGCGCCCCTCTCCTGGAGTTGACGAACAATCTTGGCCTTGTCCGCGGGTAGAACGTCGGCGCGGACCTCGTCGAGACCCAGTTGATTGGCAACCGCACGTGCCGTCTGCTCATTGTCTCCAGTCACCATGACGATCCGGAACCCCTCGCCATGCAGTGCCGCGATCGCTTCCCGCGTGGTGTCCTTGATCGGATCGGCAACGGCAACAATCCCAGCCGGAACATTGTCGATGGCTACGAACATCGCGGTTTTTCCCTGCGTGCGCAGCCTGTCGACCTGGGAGCCAAGCAGTGCCGCATCGATGCCGAGCAACTGCATCATCGGTAGGTTTCCGAGCGCCACCGATCGTTCATCGATCCGGCCACGTACGCCCTTGCCCGTCTCTGCCGAAAAGTCATCCGGCGATGTGATTGCAAGTCCGCGCTCGACTGCGCCTTCGACAATCGCCTCAGCCAGAGGATGTTCACTGCCGCGCTCAAGACTGGCCGCGAGGCGAAGCACTTCGCTTTCGTCGAAGCCGTCTGTAGCGACGACGTCGGTCAGTTTCGGCTTGCCCAGCGTGAGCGTCCCGGTCTTGTCGACAATAAGCGTATCGACGTCGGCAAACCGTTCAAGCATCTCGGCGTTCTTGATCAGAACGCCAGCCTGAGCGCCCCGCCCCGTCGCCACCATGATCGACATAGGCGTTGCCAGTCCCAATGCGCAAGGACACGCGATGATCAAGACCGACACAGCTGCAATGAAGGCGTAGGCCAACGGTGGCTGAGGTCCGAGGAATGCCCAGGCGACGAACGCGATGATCGCGATAGCGACCACCGCAGGCACGAAATAGCTCGCCACAACGTCGGCAAGCTTCTGGATGGGCGCCCGGCTCCTCTGTGCCTCGGCAACCATTGCGACGATCTTGGAGAGCATCGTCTCACTGCCGACGCGCTCCGCCGTCATGATGAAACTGCCCGAACCGTTGAGCGTGCCGCCGGTCACGGGGTCCCCCGGTGTCTTTTCGACTGGCACCGGCTCTCCTGTGAGCATCGATTCATCCACCGAAGATCGCCCTTCATCGACACGCCCGTCGACAGGGATCGCGTCGCCGGGCCGCACACGCAAGAGATCACCGATCTCGACCAGATCGAGTGGTACCTGTGCTTCGGTTCCGTCCGCACCGACGCGGCGCGCGGTCTTGGGTGCGAGATCGAGCAATGCCCGTATCGCGCCGCCCGTGCGCTCGCGCGCCTTCAGTTCGAGAACTTGGCCGAGCAACACGAGAACGACGATCACGGCTGCGGCTTCGAAATAGACAGCGACCGCACCCTCATGACCCCGAAACGCCTCGGGGAATACGCCGGGAGCAACCGTGGCCACGACGCTATACAGGTATGCTGCGCCCACACCGATGCCGATCAATGTCCACATGTTGGGACTGCGGTTGAGAAAGGACTGCCAGCATCTAACGAAGAACGGCCATGCACACCACAGGACGACAGGTGTGGCCAACGCCAGTTCAATCCAATCGGCAACGCGCTCGCCGAGCCATGATCTGACGGGCAGGCCCAGATGTGGTCCCATGGCGATAACGAGCAGCGGCAATGTCAGTGCCGCGCCGACGTAGAGCCGACGGCGGAAATCGATAAGCTCTGGATTGGGGCCCTCATCGGCGGACGGAATGCCCATCGGCTCCAATGCCATGCCACAGATCGGGCACGTGCCTGGTGCATCGCGTACGATCTCGGGATGCATCGGGCAGGTATATAGTGTGCCTGCGGGCATTGCCTCGGGTTGGGGCGGCCCCTCAGCGTATTTTGCCGGGTCGGCTGAAAACTTTTCCTTGCACCCAGCCGAGCAGAAATAGACATCTTGTCCGTCGTGGTGCAGGACATGCCTGGCCTTCGCGATATTGACGGTCATGCCGCAGACGGGATCGATTGCGGTTGCATCATGTGATGCGGGTTCGCCGACCCGAACGCCTGCGCTCGGTCTTGCATGCTGGTGCCCACTGTGGTGCGGAGTTCGGTCCGGGCCCGAATGCCCCTCGTGACAGCAAGATTTGGACATGGTCATTCCTTTCCGCACGCCCGCAATGCAGCGCGTTGGCACACGATTGGCTTATGAGGTTCAAGACTCGATCGCATCGCGCCGGCGGCGGTACTCGTCCTCATTGATTTCGCCACGCGCGAAGCGCTCATCCAGAAGAGCGCGTGCATCTTTGCGGGGGCTTGGCCCGCCGTCTGTGCGCCGAGCGTCTGCCAGCCACCATACGACAAGGACTACGATGAGTAGCGGTATACCGAACATAATCAGCGGACCAAGCCACATGCCGCCACCCATTCCGTGGAAGAAGCCGTCGCCATACATGGACAAACCTCCATTGTCTTGAGCCGTCGCTCACTGCACGGCTGACGTTCGCCCGCCGCGCTTGAACAACAATCTTCAGGCAATGTGGGGTCTCCAGTAACTGGAGGGTCAAGGCCAAACTCGACAATTTCGTTTTCAGCACGCAATGAGGTTGCAATTCGGTTGCGTGCACGACTACATACTACGACAAGCCGATCCCCATCGCGCCAACCACGTATGCCGATGACTTTTCGGGCGTGGCCGCCGATGGAGCGAGGCCGGATATCGATACCAACCAAGCGTTCTGCAAACAGCGGTCAACGAATTGCGAGTATCGAGAGTGGCGTGTTCGCGTTACATCGCTGCGATTTTGGCGCTCTTGGTCGCAACCATCAGCGACGCAACGACTGCGCCGGCGGCAGCCCATGTCGGGCATCATTCCATAATTGCATCACTTCAGCGGGTTTCGGCTTCATCTTCCGTTGGTGGTGCGGTTGTGCTGCGCGTGCACATTGACACGCAACGCAGATCGTATCGTCGCATCGCAGCTCCAATATATTCGGGAAGGCCGTGTAGCGGTGGTCTCCGCCTCATTGCAACGAGCAAAATCAGCTCCAGTTCGCTATTCGGTGGATGTTGCCAAGGCTGCAATTGCTCTCATTGCGGTGGCGCCTGTTCCCACTTGAAAGGGTGCGCAGCGTCGTGCGCGCATGGCGGTGTGATAGCGAGTGCTTTCGTCTTGAGGGCGCCGAGACCGAGCCAGGAATTTGTCGTCTGCCAACAAACTGCAGATGGCCGTGAACCGCCTCCCGAGCTCAAGCCACCCCAGGCATGATCGATTTGCTGCAATAGAAGCAGCAATGTGCGCGTCCCCCTGTTGGATGAAAGGGGTCGGCGGCGCGCGTCCGCACAATCAAAGCCGTGCGTTCTCACCTGCTCGCCACTTGATGGCTATGAGACTGCTTCGGCTTCAGACAGCTGCAGTTCGCTGTCGACCTGATAGGAGATTCGACAATGCACATTTCGAAGACACTCGCTGCTGCCATGCTGATGACCAGCGTTGCCCTCAGCGGAACAGCTGGAGCATGAGCCTGTTCTTCCTTATCACCTATCTGCTGTGCATCACCTCGGCGGCCATCTTGCCGGATTGGAAGTGGCACGAGCCTTGGTTGCAGTTTTT
>CAZDNY010000378.1:0-3872 GCA_964506885.1 uncultured Hyphomicrobiaceae bacterium
ACGCGGGTAACGGCGGGTTTCATTGCGGGGAGCCTTTTCTGGGGCGGGTTCCACTGGGCGCTGGAGATCACCAACACGGAGGCCTTCTGCGTGTCGTGTCACGAAATGAAGGACAACGTGTTCACCGAGTATCGCAGTACGGTGCACTATGCCAACCGATCCGGCGTGCGCGCTTCGTGTCCGGACTGCCACGTGCCCAAGGAGTGGGGGCACAAGATCGTCCGCAAAATCCGCGCATCGAACGAACTCTATCACCATCTGCTGGGAAGTGTTTCGACGAAGGAGAAGTTCGACGCCAAACGGCTGCAACTGGCCACCAACGAATGGCGGCGCATGAAGTCGACCGACAGCCGCGAGTGCCGCAACTGTCACAAGTTCGACTACATGGACTACTCAGTGCAGGAGCCGCGCGCCTCGCGCATCCATCAGGAGGCACTGACAACGGGCAAGACGTGCATCGACTGCCATCGCGGCATCGCTCACACTCTGCCGCCCAACGCCGACGACGCCTACCAGAAGCTCGTTAAGAGCATGGAAAAGGTGGATTCGCAGGGTTTGGCCAACTACCTGAAGTCCGTGGTGCCGGAGGCCAAGGCAGCAGATTGATCGCAAAAGGCTGAGAGTCGCGATGGCTGCTTCAGCGGTTGCGCGGCATGGCGATGGCGACCAGCGCGAGCGCCACGATAGTTGGTGTGACAAAGACGTCCGCGCGGTCGAGCGTCCACAGGGTGAGTGCAGAGAAGATGCACCAGGCGGCCGGCAGGACGGCGGCCGCCGCGCGCGCTCGTCCTTCGAGCAGGGCAAGCGTTCCCAGTGTTGCAATCGCGGTGGGATCGGGGGTGAGCCCCGCGAACTGCGCGCCTTTGGGATCGAGGCCGAACGCCATGGCGAGTAGAGGGTAGACGAGCACGGCAATGGTCAACAGGCCGATGCCGGCCGCGTAAGAGAAACGGTTGGCGGGAGCGGCAATGAACCGCGCGCGCCTGCTGAAGCTCATCGCGATCAGAATGCCGCCCTGAAGCGCGGCGAGGGGGGCGATGTAAGTGCCCAGCCAGTTGACCGCTTGATAGCGGCCCATGAAGAAGACAGCAGCAACAATAAGCCAGGCTGTGCCAAGGCTTGCCAGGACGATCGCCGCCTCACGTCCCGCACTGCCCGAGCGTGTGCCGCGATAGGCCAGGACGATAACGAAGAGTCCCGACGCCAGCGCTGCGATCTGCCAAGGCCACAGATCCTGGTTGTGCAGGACGAACAGACGTTCATAGACGCGCGGGGAGAACAGGAGGAAATCCGCGGGCGTATACGTCAGCCAGGTGTCCATCTCAAAGCTGCGCGGCGTATTCGGCAATCTTGTCGCGCATGCCTGCGTCGGGAAGCGGACCGGATGCGGCGAGGAGGTTCTCGACGACGTGGTCGACCCGGGTGGTCGCGGGAATTGCGCACGTGATGGCCGGGTGTGAGATTGCGAACTTCAAGAGCAGTTGTGGCCAGCTGTGAACCTCGATCTCCGCTGCAAAGGGCGGGAGCGGCTTGCCGGCGAAGCGAGCGACCAGTGCGCCGCGCTGATAGGGGCGATTAGCGATCACGGCGATGCCGCGCTCGCGCGCCAGCGGCAACAGGCGCTTTTCGGCCTCGCGGTCGACGAGATTGTAGGTCAGCTGCACGAAGTCGATTGTGTGGTTTTCCATGATCTTTTCGAGTTCGTCGTGGCGGCGGCCGTGCGAGGTGGTAATCCCCGTGTAGCGGATTTCTCCGTTCGCCTTCTTCACCGTCAGCATCTGCAGGTGCGCGCGCCAGGACAGGAGGTTGTGGACCTGCATGAGATCGATGGTGGGGACCGTCCACAGTTTGCGAGTCTCGGTGAACTGGCTGGGTCCCTCGGCCTGTGACGAGGTCCAGATCTTGTCGGCAGAGAAAACGGATTTTCGCATGTTCAACCGGGTCAGCGCATGACCGATGGTCGCCTGTGACGAGCCGTACATGGGGGAGGAATCGATGAGTCGACCGCCGTTGTCGAAGAAGGCTGCGATCACCTTCGTGCATTCGTCCAGGAGAACCGGGTCGTCACCGACGTTGAAGGTGATCCAGCTGCCAAGCCCCACGGCGGGAATCTGCTCTCCGCTCGACGGGATTTTGCGCATGATCGGCTGGGAGGCGGGGGCTGCCCGCAGCGCGCGCGGGAGAAGGCCGCCGGCGCTGGACAAGGCCGTCGCGGCAAACGCCCCAAGAACTGTTCTTCGCCTGATGCGCACGAGGGAGAGTCCTTACCTTCATTGAAGCCCGACGTGTTCGCGACGTGTTCGGCCAAGGCCAACACGCCCAGGAACCAGGCCAACGCGTGAGCGCTGACATGTTTCCGCCGCGGCCAGATGGCGTCAATGCCCGGCTTACCGGGCAGCTTCGTGGCTGACTTCCGCCTCCCTGGGCCCTGCAACTGAAGGTATTTGCCGCACTGCAATGGCAAATTCTCGTGATCGGGCGGCGGTGCGTCCGCGTATGCAATGTGGGCTGTGCTATCGTCCCCGGCAACCTGCAGGACTGAGCCATGCGCGAGGCTGTGGGGCGAAAAGCGCCGGTAGAGCGCGGCAATATGGGAGGTCAAGGCTTGAGTCGAGGTGGCCAGAGCAGCCGTGCGGGGGGGCTCATACGCGCGGTGACGGCGGGCATAGCCGTCATGTCGTTTGCGGCCGGTATCTTGTGGGCGGCGGCATCGGGGCATGCCGGAGGCGTACTGCCCCAGTACGGGAACGCGCCGACCCCGGCTGCCGGTGGCGTCGATACGGCATTGATCGTTTCGGTCGACGTGTCGAGTTCCGTGGACGAGCGCCGCTATCAGATCCAGCTCGAAGGCATTGCTGCCGCACTCGAGGACCAAGGGGTCATCGACGCCATCCTGTCCGGGCCGCGCAAGTCCATCCTGTTTTCGGTCGTCACGTGGGCTGACCGGCCGAAGCTGTCATTGCCGTGGATCAGGATCGCCAGCAAGGAGGATGCCTTCGTGGCAGCCCTGAAGGTGCGGACGATGCGGCGCGAGGGCGGCGATTTCACGTGCCTTTCGAAAATGCTGCGGTATGTGACGGACAAGATCGTGCCGCAGATTCCCGAACGCGCGAGCAAGGTGGTTGTCGACGTATCGGGAGACGGCTCGGACAACTGCAATGCTGAAGAGCCCGCGAAGGCGGTGCGCGACGAGATGAACGGGCGCGGGACGACCATCAACGGGCTGCCGATCCTGGAAGGGCGGGAGGCGGCGACGCTGGAGGGATGGTACCGCGAGAATGTCATGGGCGGACCCGGTGCGTTCATTCTGCCGGCGCAGGGGTTTGAAGATTTCGGGCGTGCGATCCGTCAGAAGTTCGTGGTGGAGATCAGCGGGATCATGCCAGAGCCGCAGGATCAGGAAGGCACACAAAATGCGCGCACGGCGGCTCTGCCCCACCTCAATCCGTAAAGGCCCGGTCTAGGTTCTTGGCCGACTTGAGGCCTTTCGCCTGAGCGCGACCGACCAGCCCCAGAAGTCGCGCGGAGTTGACGTCTGCTTCGGTAAAGTTGGTGCCTGTGACGCGCGCTCCGGTGAGGTCGGCACCTCCGAGTTCTGCCCCCATCAGGTTGGCGCCCGAGAGATCGGCTTTGGCGAGGCGTGCGTATTCCAAAACGACGCGCGCAAGGTTGGCGTCCTTGAACGAGGCGCCCTCGAGGTCGGACGATTTGAAGACGCCGCGCATGAGGCCCATCGACTGGTTCTTCATGTCTGCGGACAGGTCGGCGTTGGTGAAGTCTGCGTCCTTCAGGGAGGCGCGCGAGAAATCGGCTGCAACCCGCGCGCTGGAAAAATCCGCGACGCTGACCTGTGACGGCGTGATCCATGACTT
>CAZDNY010000379.1:0-3869 GCA_964506885.1 uncultured Hyphomicrobiaceae bacterium
GTCGCTGCCGACACGATCGGCCAGATGGGTGAGATCGGCCAACAGCTCCAGCGCTGAGACAGTCCGGTCGACGAGGGTTCGTATGATCGCTTCCCTGGAGCTTCCAAGTCGCAACTGCGCTTCGACCATGGCCTTCAGCAGGTCGAGGGAGATGCCTGTGTCTGCGGCGAGCTCCTGTTGCTGGCGCTCGAGCGAACGTTCCGCATCCGGGTTCGGCTGTGCAGCGCCTTCCGCAGCCTTTTCCACCGCGAACGCCGCTGCCGTCTCCAGGCACACATTGAGTTCCGTGCCTGTCGCGAGAAGGGCCCCAAACAGCGACCTCAGCGTGCCTTCCGCCTTCTCTGGGCTGGTGCTGGAGGCGCATTTGGAGGTGCTCGCGCAGGACGCGATAGCGCCGGCCATCAATGCGGCTTCGTCTTGCGGGTTGCCGGTAGGGCTGGCCGCTGGCGCGGCGCGCAGTTCGCCTTGCGCGAGGCAATCTGCCATCATCAGCAGGTCGCGCACGGCAGAGATGTGCTGGCGCAACTCCTCAGGTTCGATCTGGCGGGCGCTAAGGTCGGACCAGAAGGCTTCCATCGCCTGCGATACCACCTTGGCCGTCGCCTTGGCGTCGCGCTCGAGACACGCAGCAATGATGTCCTGGCCATCGGTCGCCAGCAACGGCGCACGCTGGCCGGACCGGGCCAGGGCCGTATGCGCCAGGGCGAGCCCCAGGAGTTTGAGCAGTTGCGCTTCCATTGTCTCGGCGAAATCGACGCGGCGTTGGCATACATGACGCTGGACCCGCGATGCCCAGCAAAGTCCTTCGTAGTACGCAGTCGGTTCATAATTCGTTAGCAAGCGCTTCGCTTTGTGACGCGAATGCTCGTGTATCGGCGCTCCTGCGAATCGCAAAACACGCAGGCGTTAATTTTTGCTAACCTGCCCTGCGTGCACGCGGGCAGTCGGGCCGGTGTACGCTCAAAGTCAAGTCAATCGGAGCTGACATGAGCCGATCCAGGAAGTCTCACGCGAGGCAGCGGCCTACGGGGTTGAATGAGGCGATCGCAGACAGCGCATCCAGGATAGATGCTGCGGACCGGCCTCTGTTCGATGAGTTCGCGCGCATCCTTTTTGCACGCCTGGGCTCGGTGCGTGGAAATGCACTTCCAGGGGCGACGCTGGCTGCAATCGCACTGGATACGTTTCACCTGCTGGAGACCCGCGCTCCCGGGCCCGCACGCATCAGTATAGGTCGCGTGTCATTGCCGCCCGGCCAACGCGAGATGGCCGGCACGCTGTTGCCGGCCGAACTCTCGGTCATTACCGTCATCAACGATGACAAGCAGTTCCTGGTCTCCTCCGTCATGGGCGAGATCCAGGCGCGCGGCCTCAAGACTTATGTCGTTCTGCATCCTGTCCACGCCGCCCGGCGCGACGGCAGCACGCATCAACTTCGCGAAATCAAGCCGGCTAATGAGTTGCCGCAGGCACAGGTTTGTGACGGCTGGAACACCGAAAGCCTCATCCTCGTTGTCACTGAGAAGCTCACCGACGCCACGGCCCAGGACCTCACCGCCGCATTCGGTCAGATTCTCGACCAGGTCGATGCAGCCGTCCGCGACTGGGCGTCCATGCTCGAACGGCTCGACCGCGCGGTCGCCGCGCTGGAAGAACAGGGTGCCGGCATCGATCCGGGCCTGGTCGGCGAGACGATCGCCTTCTGCCGCTGGATGCGATCGGGCCAGTTCGTCTTCCTCGGTATGCGCGAATACCAGCTCGATGGTGAGCCCGAGACGGGCTCGCTGCGCGTCATTCAGGGCTCGGGCCTCGGCGTGCTCGCCGACCCCCACATACACGTGCTCAGGCGCGGCCGCGAACTCGTGTCGCTGAACGACGAGGTGCGGCGCTTCTATCTCAAGCCCTCTCCGATCATCATCACCAAGTCTAACGTTCAAAGCGTCGTTCACCGCCGCGCGCACATGGACTATGTCGGTCTCAAGACCTACGGCGACGATGGCCGGCTGTCGGGTGAGTTGCGCATCGTCGGCTTGTTTACCGCTGCCGCCTATACCGAACCGCCCTCCGAGATCCCGTTCCTGCGCCTCAAGGTGGAGCGCATTTTCAAGGAGACGGGCATCAAGCACGCCAGCCACGAAGGCCGGATGCTGCAGAACATCCTCGACACGTTCCCGCGCGACGAGTTGATCCAGATTGGTGTGCATCAGCTGGCAAGCTGGGTGCCGACGTTGCTGCAGCTCGAGTTCGATCCGCGCATCCGCGCCTTCGTCAGACGCGACCGGTTCGACCGCTTCGTCTCGATCATCTTGTTCGTGCCGCGGGACCGCTTTTCGACGAAGGTGCGCGTGCGTATCGGCGAGATGCTGGCGGAGGCGTTCCAGGGGCGGATTGTCGTCCAGCAGCCGTTCTTCACTCCGGGTCCACTCGTGCGCGTTCACTTCATTGTCGGTCGCTACGAAGGCGCAACGCCCGTCGTCGAGGAAGCCGAACTGGAGCGGCGCATCATTGAAATCAGCGAGACCTGGGAAGACAGGCTGGAACAGCGTCTCACGGGGCTGCCGGAGGTGGCCACGCGCTTCGCTCATGCGTTTCCCAGTGCCTATGCGGACAGCTTTCCGCCAGAGCGCGCGCTCGAGGATATCGAGCGCATCGAGCGCTTGAGCGAGGATGGTCCCGTGGCGATAGACTTCTACCGCGCGGACGACACCCCGGAAAACGAAGTGCGCGCAGCCATCTACAGATACGATGCGCCGATCCCGCTGAGCGATCGTGTCCCAATTCTCGAGAACCTGGGCTTCTCCGTCATTGACGAGCGCACGTACCGCATTACACCAAGAGGTGAAGAAGCGACGCGCAGTGTATGCCTGCATGACATGGTTCTGCAGGTCGCCGGCCAGACCTCCCTCGATCTCGACGCTACCGAAATAGCTCTGGAAGAGGCCTTTGTCGCCGTCTTCACCGGGCAAGCCGACGACGATCTGTTCAATCGCCTGGTCATGGTCGCTGGTGCGAACTGGCGCGACGCAGCGATGCTGCGCGCTTATGCGGCCTACATGCGCCAGATCCGCCTTCCTTATGATCGCATCTCTGTTGCCGAAACGCTGTCTCGCCACCCCGCGCGCGCCGCCGATCTCATCCGTATATTCGCGACGCGCTTCGATCCGGCCCTGGGCGCCGACAACACCGAGCGCGCGCGCGTCGAAGACGAACTGCGCGCATCTTTCGAGGGTCATCTGGCCCAAGTGCCGTCGCTCGATGAAGATCGCATATTGCGCATCCTGTCCGGACTGGTCGGCGCGACCATGCGGACCAACTTCTTCCTGACTGACGAGGCCGGCGCACCGCCGCCGGTGCTCGCCTTCAAGGTGTCCAGCCGCGATGTCGCCGAGGCGCCCGAGCCGCGTCCCTTCCGCGAAATCTGGGTCAGCGGACCCGAAGTCGATGGCGTCCATCTGCGCTTCGCGCCCATCGCCCGCGGCGGCTTGCGCTGGTCCGATCGGGCCCATGATTTCCGCACCGAGGTCCTGGGTCTCGCCAAGGCGCAGCAGGTCAAGAATACCGTTATCGTGCCGCAGGGCGCCAAGGGCGGCTTTGTGCCCAAGCGTGTGCCGAAGAATGGTGCGCGCGACGAAGTGATGAAGGGCGGCGTCCTGGCTTATCAGACATTCATCGCAACGCTGCTGTCGCTCACCGACAATCTCGTCGAGGGTGCGATTGTTCCGCCAGCACAGGTGATCCGCCGCGACGGCGACGACCCCTACCTCGTCGTCGCCGCCGACAAGGGCACAGCAACCTTTTCAGATTATGCCAATGCCCTTTCCGAGGCGCGCGGCTTCTGGCTTGGCGATGCGTTCGCATCCGGCGGCTCC
>CAZDNY010000380.1:0-3867 GCA_964506885.1 uncultured Hyphomicrobiaceae bacterium
CCCACGCGCCGGCCGGTAGAACACGACCTGCTGCTGGCGGCGCTGCCGCATCCGGTGATCGTGCTGGCGGACGACAACCGCATCGTCTACGCGAACGCTGCTGCGGAGAGTTTCATTTCGGCCGGTCTGTCGATGCTCAAGCGCATGCGGCTCGACGATCTGGTCGTTTTCGGCTGTCCTTTGCTGGCGCTCGTTGAGCAGGTGCGCCGCACGGGTGCGAGCTTCAACGAGTATGGTGTTGAGATCGCGTCACCGCGGTTTCCCGGCGCGAAGCTGGTCGATGTCTACGGCGGGCCCATGCCGGACCAGCCGGAATACATCTTCCTCATGCTGCATCAGCGGGCGATGGCGCAGATGATCGAGCGCCAGCTGACGCATCGCGCAGCGGCGCGCTCGGTGTCGGGCATGGCGTCGGTGCTGGCGCACGAGATCAAGAACCCGCTGTCGGGAATTCGCGGTGCGGCTCAGCTGATCGAGCCGGGGCTTGCCGACGAGGACCGGGCACTGGCGCAGCTGATCTGCGCGGAGACGGATCGCATCCGCGATCTGGTCGACCGCATGGAGGTGTTCGGCGATGAACGTCCCCTCAATCTGCAGCCGATCAATATCCACGACGTGCTCGATCACGTCCGCCGCCTCCTGGAAAGCGGCATCGGCAGCAATATCCACTTCACGCTCGACTACGACCCGTCGCTGCCGCCGGTGCCAGGCAACCGTGACAAGCTGATCCAGGCATTCCTCAATCTGTTCAAGAATGCGGTGGAGGCGATCGGCGAAAACCGCGAGCATGGCCGTATCGTCGTGCAGACGGCGTTCCGGCCGGGCGTGCGCCTGTCGGTGCCGGGCACGGATGCGCGCATCTCACTGCCGCTGATGATTCAGATCGAGGACAACGGCGGCGGGGTGCCCGAGCATCTGCGCGCTCAGATCTTTGATCCATTCGTGACCACGAAGACGTCGGGGACCGGGCTTGGACTTGCGCTCGTCGCCAAGATCATCGGCGATCATGGCGGCGTCATCGAATGTGACAGCGAGCCGGGGCGGACGGTCTTCCGCGTTCTTCTTCCCATGCAGACCCAGACTGAGCCGCCAGCGCGCGCGAAAGCGTCAGCCTGAGCTGAAAGGCACGAGCAAACATGGCCAGAGGTACGATCCTGATTGCCGATGACGACACCGCCATCCGGACGGTGCTGAACCAGGCGCTGGCGCGGGCCGGATATGCGCCGCGCGCGACGGGTAACGCGTCGACCCTGTGGCGGTGGGTCAGTCAGGGCGAAGGTGACGTCGTGATTACCGACGTCGTGATGCCCGACGAGAATGCCTTCGATCTCATTCCGCGCATCAAGAAGCTGCGTCCGGAATTGCCGATCATCGTCATGAGCGCGCAGAACACGCTGATGACCGCGCTGACGGCGGCCGAGAAGGGTGCTTATGAATACCTGCCGAAGCCGTTCGATCTGTCGGAGGTCGTGGCGGTGGTGGCGCGTGCGCTGGCCGAACCGGGGCGCAAGCCGCAACGTGCGCCGACGGAGGGCGAGGGCGAAGAACTGCCACTGATCGGGCGCTCTCCGGCGATGCAGGAGATCTACCGCGTGCTGGCGCGGCTGACGCAGACGGACCTCACGGTGATGATCACCGGCGAGAGCGGCACGGGCAAGGAGCTGGTGGCGCGGGTGCTGCACGATTACGGCAAGCGCCGTCATGGTCCGTTCGTGGCCATCAACATGGCGGCAATCCCGCGCGAGCTGATCGAGAGCGAGCTGTTCGGGCACGAGAAGGGGGCGTTCACGGGGGCGCAGTCGAAGACACAGGGCCGCTTCGAGCAGGCTGAAGGCGGCACGCTGTTCCTCGACGAGATCGGCGACATGCCGCTGGAAGCGCAGACGCGGCTGTTGCGCGTGTTGCAGCAGGGTGAGTACACGACCGTGGGCGGTCGTACCCCGATCAAGACGAACGTGCGCATCATCGCGGCTACCCATCGCGATCTGAAGCAGCAGATCAGCCAGGGCCTGTTCCGCGAAGACCTGTATTACAGACTCAACGTGGTTCCGCTGCGAATACCGCCGCTGCGCGAGCGGCTCGACGATGTCGGCGACCTGGTTCGCTATTTCCTGAGGACGGCCTCACGCGAGGGGCTGGGACAGAAGGCGATCGAAACGGGCGCCATCGAGCGGCTGAAGGCGCACATCTGGCCGGGCAATATCCGCGAGCTGGAAAACTTCGTGCGGCGGCTGGTAGCGCTCTACCCGCAAGAGACGCTGACCCGCGAGATCATCGAGCAGGAGCTTGCCGAGCAGTCGCCGACAGTGAACGGCGGGGCCGGCGAGGACAGCAACAACCTGTCGGAAACAGTCGAGCGTTACCTCGCCAACTATTTTGCAAGCTTCGGCTCGGAGCTGCCGCCGCCGGGACTGCATGAGCGGGTCATCCGTGACGTCGAGCGGCCGTTGCTGACGGCGGCGCTGGCGGCCACACGCGGAAATCAGATCCGGGCGGCGGAATTGCTCGGCCTCAACCGCAATACGCTGCGGGCGCGCATCAAGGCGCTCGACATTCGCGTCTTCCGCACGCCGGCCCCGTAACGCGTCGGGGCCGGTTTGTGGGCCTTGGCGCCAAGCCAGCAACTCGGCTGCGCGGTGCGGGCACGGGGCCAAGGGCGGGGCTCACTCCTCCAATCCTCTTGACGAGCCTTTGGCAGGGCGGTACGCCTACAAATGTCGCACAAATGTCACAGTTTACCTCTCAGTTTGTGTTCGCCCCGCGCCAGTGCGGCCGTCTCATCGGCCTCGCCCTTTCAGCCGCCGGGCCCGGCAGGAAGTTAGTCGATTAAGTGCCTCAAAGCGTTGGTCTTATTGGTTTCGGGCCAGCTGCGGGAGGTGTTTGCAGGAGCGGGAGTGCGCGATCCGATGAACTCGTTTGATGTGCGCGAGGCCACATCGGGCGCCGGGGGGCGTGTTGCATCCGTCGCCCTGGATGCCAGCGAGCGCTCGTTCTGGATCGGCCTGAGCGTGGTCGTCCTGTCGCTGATCTCCGCGTTTCTCACCTATCTCATCCTCACCGGGCTTACGCCGATCGTTCCGTCGCGGGGCGTCGTATGGGTGGCGTTGTTCTTCAATGTCGCGCTGATCGTGGCGATGATCGCTGTGATCACCTGGCAGGTGGTCGGTCTGTGGCGGGCGTGGCGGGCAAAGAGTGCCGGTGCACGGCTGCATATCCGGATCGTGGCGCTGTTCTCGCTGATTGCGGCACTGCCTGCACTGCTGCTGGCGGTGGCGGCCACGGTGACGTTTTCGCGGTCGCTCGACAGCTGGTTCACGGGCCGCGTGCGCACGCTGATCGAGGATTCGCGGGGTGTGGCGCAGGCCTATGTGGAAGAACACGGCCAGGTCATCCGCAACGATCTTCTCAACATGGCGCGCGACCTGGATGCGGCGGCGCCGCTGGTGGGCGGTGACAACGAGCAGTTGCGGCGACTGGTCATCGCCCAGGCGGGGCTGCGCGATCTGCCGGCGGCCTACATCATCGACAAGACGGGAAAGCCGGTGATAGCGGCCGTGGAGGATGACCGGCTGCCTTATGCCGCCCCGACACCTGCCGCGCTCGATGAAGTGCAAAGCGGGCAGGTGGCGCTATCCATCTCGATGGCGGCGGTACGCATCACGGCGATAGGCAAGCTGACGAGCTATCCGGACTGGTACCTCTATGTCAGCCGTCCCGTCAGCCCGCAGGTTCTGGCGCACCTCAGACGCACCGAGCAGAACGTGGCGGAGTACCAGCAACTGAGGCGTTCGCGCGGGAACCTCAAGTGGGCGCACGCGCTGATGTACCTGATGATCTCGATGACGGCGCTGCTGGCGGCGATCTGGG
>CAZDNY010000381.1:0-3863 GCA_964506885.1 uncultured Hyphomicrobiaceae bacterium
GTGGCGTCAGCGGCGATGGCGTTGAAGCGAACGGTGTTGATCAATCGGTGCTTTTTGCCAGCCCGTCCGACCGGCCGGTCGAAGATGTCAGGCTCGTGTGCATCTGCTCGCTCAAAGATCAGCTTGCCGCGGCCCGCTATCTGGCCCGGCGCATCGCACGTCGTTTGCGTGACGTGCGCATTGTCGTCGTCCTGTGGGGGGCGGGCGAGGAGAAAACCGAGGCTTTCGCCAACAGCTGGAATGACATGGACGTGTCGGTGGCAGGCGATCTGAGAACCGCCGTGGAGATCATCATCATGCATGCGCGGTCGGCACAAGCGACGCCATCGATGCCAACTCGTAAGGGCGTAGCGGATTGCGCACCACATGCTGCCGTAACGTCCAGCATTTGAATAATCGCTTGATCGCGTCGCTTGAGGGCCTTCGCTGTAACGTATTCCGGCCCGACAAGGCGCCGTGCGAACGAGCGGTCCAGTGTTTGCGTGGCGAGATCCGACTTTGGCGGTGACACGCTCCGGCGGGGCGGGAGGCGCGTTGCGACATCGCGCTCGCTCGTCTGATTGGTGGCATAGATGAATGCCTGAGACAGCTTCCATCTCGGCCGATCGGGCTCTCGTGTGATGATTGCGAAGTTCGCAGGCGGGACGCTAGCGCAGCTTGTCGGTGCCTTTGCCGCGCCACAACAGCTTGGCTGCATTGCCAGTCTGGCGCAGAACACGGCCGACGGTCGCAAAGCGCGTGCTTCGCACAGGCGGGGCTTTGCTCGCTTCGGCGACGGGTGTCTCCCCAGCGCGCGGGGACAGAACCGATTCGGCTGAGGAATCGTGCTGAGCAAAGCCCGCCTCCTCCAGCGCTGCCGGGGCTTGCATGCGATAGCGCAGGCGCCCGCTATACAGGTCGATGGCTCCGCGTCCAACCTCGCGCACGTAAGCGGTCGTGAGCCGGCGCGCCAGTTCCTTGCGGCCCCAGTCATAAAGCTGGCGGGTGAACTTTTCTCGCAATTCCTGCGCGACGGCGGTTGCAGGATTCATCATGCGCACGATGCGCCAGATGTCGTAGGCCTTGTCGGCTACATCCAGGATTCCGCGCCAGCGATAGATCGCCAGAAACTGCCCCACCGTCAGCCTGTCGCCGAGCGGGATCGTCTCGCGGAGGAAGGGTCCCAGTTCGGCGCTGACCCGCTCGATCAATGCGAGCAGCTCGGGCAACGTGAACTTGAGCAGAGGATCCTTGTGTTCGGGATGCATCTGGCGGGCGACGGTTTCCACCGTGCGCTTGCCCAAATCAATCAGCGCGTCACGGCTATTGATGGTGTCGGGCTCGGTTTCCTCGGAAAGCTTCAAGACAGCCTGCCAGGCTGCATTCTCCCGTTTGGTGGCATATGCGACATCGATCGGTTCGGAGGCAGCAGCTTTGTCGACCCCCTCGAAAGCATCGCGGAGCAACCAGCGCTCGATGCCGAATGCGACTGTCGTCGTTGCCAGCGCTGCAACAGCCCAGTGAAGGATGTATCCATTTTGCCAAAGCCAAACCGAACCCAGCACCGTCAATGACAGAATAGGCAAAGCCAACGCAATCAAGAGCATGGCGGCGCGCAAGTAGCGTACCGCTCGCGTTGCCTTGGGCTTTCCGGGCTGCGACAAAAACCTGCTCCATTGGGTGTGGCCGCGCACTCACGACGAAACCCGCGCGCGCGTCAAACGTTACTGGATATAGGCATAGATCGTGGCGATCCAAACGTGCGGAATGTTGCCTGCCGCCAGACATGGAAACGCGCGAATGGCAACATCGCTCCATCATCGCTCGATGATTGTCGATCGCGACAGCGCTTGCACTCAACGATAGTATGGGCGTCGATCGGGTGACCGGCCGGCTTCATCCACGGTCGATTTCCTCGTCCAGACAGACCACGTCCCAGAATGGGCGCGCCCAACTGGCGCAAACCAAGAGAAGGCAAAATGGCACTGAAAAAGGGCTACAAACAATTGATGGCTGAAGCCGCTGCGCGCATCGAGAGCGTCAGCGTGGAAGACGCCAAAGGCCTGCTCGAAGATCCCGATGTCTTGTTCGTCGACATCCGGGAAACGCGCGAACTGGAGCGCGATGGAACGATTCCGGGCGCGTTCCATGCGCCGCGCGGAATGATCGAATTCTGGATCGATCCGGATAGTCCCTACTTCAAAAAGCCGTTGGGTCAGGGCCGGAAGCTTGTCCTGTTTTGTGCGTCCGCGTGGCGGTCGGCACTGACCACCGCTGCACTGGTCGATATGGGCGTGGATGACGTGCGCCACCTGGAGGGCGGCTTCTCGGCGTGGAAGAAGGCCGGAGCGCCAATCGCTGACTGGGACAGCAGGGCGCATACCACCGTGCGCCGGCGCTAGGCCCGCCGGATACGCTGCAAAGCACCGCAAGCGGATCAGCGCTTCGTTGCGGCCCGTTTCGGGGGCTTACGCGTGCAAGCCCGCCGCTGCACAGTGCGCTGCGGGTGGGAGGGGGATGACACTGCCGAGATAAAAGATGGACGCTCAATACATCTTTGAGCTATAGTCTGTCCGGTATCCAGCATGATCGGAGGCATGACATGCGCACGCTACCCGATACGCTTGGCGAAATGGTCGTGGGCGACAAGCGTATTCAAGTCGATGAGCAGGGCTTCTTGACCAATCCGGAGGACTGGAACGAGGAGATTGCAGCGGCATTCGCCCACAGACTGGGTGTCGAGCTGACGCAGCCGCACTGGGCCGTCATTCGCTTCATGCGTGAGTTCCTCCATGAACATGGCGTCGCGGCGGATGCCCGGTTCGTGTTCCGGTTCCTCGAGGACAAAGCTCGGGGCACAGAGGTCTCGGGGCGCGAGCGCTTCTTTCAGCTTTTCCCATATGGCTACGTCGGACAGGCGTGTAAGATCGCAGGCATGCGTCAGCCGCGCGCCTGGAGCACCGGATAGAAGGTCTGCGAGCCGAACTGGTGTGCCCCGTCGCAATGTGGCCGGACCCGATGTTCATCAGATCCGAGGACTTCTTGAGATGCGTATGACCGTGCATTCGGACTATTCCCTGCGCGTGCTCATGTATCTGGCGGCACGGCCCGGGCGACTGGTCACGATCTCGGAAATCGCCGACGCCTATGGTATTTCCCAGAACCACCTGATGAAGGTCGTGCATGGGCTGGGCAGGAGCGGCTATGTCGAAACCGTGCGCGGTCGCGGTGGCGGCATGCGGCTGGGCACGTCAGCAGACAAGATCACGGTCGGTGCGGTCTTGCGGACGGTCGAGGACGACTTCGATCTGGTCGAGTGCCTCGGCAAGGACGACACCTGCAGGATCACCAAGGTCTGCCGATTGAAGCGCGTTCTGCAAAAGGCGCTGCAGGCCTATTTCGAAGAGCTCGATCGGTGGACCATCGCCGACATCGTCGCGCGTCCCAAGGTGCTTCTTGATGCACTGTGTGTCGATCAGGCCTGATCGCAACGACATCCAAGGTCTTCTGGCCGCCCCCTTGCTCAATCGATGCCCGTAGTGCCAAGGTCTGCGACCAGCCTAGCGCACCGTGATCGGACGCGTGCCCGATTTTCCCGAGAGCTTTTGCGGACATGACAGTTCAGACCTCGCCGCCGTCGCCGATCCGACCCTTCGATGCCATCATGCTCGACGTTGGAGACGGACACTGGATCTATGCCGAGCAGGTCGGCACGTCGGGCGGCGTCCCCGTTCTCTTCCTGCACGGAGGGCCGGGAAGCGGATCCCAACACGCTCATCGCGCACTGTTCGAGCCGCAGCGCAACCATGCCATCCTTTTCGACCAGAGGGGCGCCGGGCGATCACATCCCTATCTCGGTGTGAACGCAAATACGACCGCACATC
>CAZDNY010000382.1:0-3849 GCA_964506885.1 uncultured Hyphomicrobiaceae bacterium
CCGCCATATTTCGTCGTGGGTGTTTGCACGCAACCTGGCAGCCTATGGGCCGTTGCGTTCACAACCGGCAGTCATGCATTTGGATTGAGGTCGAGCGGCAAGGCACGATCAATTCGGGGTGGTATTCAGTGGCCGGGAATCTCAAGATCCATCTAAAGCCGAAAGAGCGCATCTACATCAACGGCGCTCTGATACGCGTCGACCGCAGGGTGACGCTGGAACTGCTCAACGAGACGGCTTTCATACTCGAAAGCCATGTGTTGCCCTCGGAGGATGCCAACACACCGCTCCGGCAGCTTTATTTCGTCGTCCAGTCGATCCTGATGCAGCCGCAGTCGAGGGACATGGCGTTGCAGATCTATCATTCGCAGCATCGCGAACTGATAGCCGCGTTCAAGGACCGCGATATTCTCGATGGACTTGTCGAGGTGAAATCGCTCGTTTTGACCGGTCGCACATTCGACGCTCTGAAGCTGATACGCAGCCTCTATGAACTGGAAGACGATGTCCTTTCGAAAGCCGGGCAGACCGTCATGCTGTCACAGACAGCATGACGGTCTGCGGGCGCCGGCGGGCCATGAAGCGCCTTGATCGAAGAGCGCGGTCTGACGGAAGGGGTGTGTGGCCTTCCATCTCGCGCGATGGATGGGGTCAGGCTGCGGCCTGGCCTCGGCCCGTTGGTTCGGGCTTATCCACCGTCTCTTCGTGGGCTGCTTCACTCCTCGCCGCGCTGGCCGGTCGGGGCTTCGCCGGCGTTTGAATGTCGTCTGCGGAATTGCGTTCATTGCTCAACGTTACGTCTTCAGTGCCAAGCTCCGCATGGTCGGCAGCAAAGATCTCGTCGATCGGCTTGGGGCGGCTCAGCAGAAATCCCTGCGCCTCCGCGCAGCCGATCACCCGCAGCATGTCGAGCTGCTTTTCCGTTTCGACCCCCTCGGCAACGGCTGTCATACCCATCGCGCGTGCCAGCCGCGCCACAGCCTCGACGATCGCCGTCGAATTGTCGCTGTCGCCCAGGCCGCGAACGAACGAGCGATCGATCTTGATGTAGTCGATCGGGTAGGACTGCAGGTAGCTCAGGGACGAGTAGCCGGTGCCGAAATCGTCCATGGCGATGCGCACGCCCAAAGCGCGGATCTGTTCGAGCTGAATCATCGTCGCGGGATCCTTGCTCATCAGAGTCGATTCGGTGATTTCCACCTTGAGGCGATTGGGGTCGAGCCCCGACACCTCGATTGCATGGCGAATGGTCGACAGCACGTCGCCGTCACGGAACTCGACTGCCGAAACGTTGACGGCGACCTGCAGGGTTGGCGAGCGCTCGGCGATTTCGCAGCAGGCCCGCTCCATCACCCAGGCGCCAACCCGCACGATCAGGCCGGACTGCTCGGCCACCGGGATGAAATCCGCCGGAGAGATCATGCCCTTTTCCGGATGCCGCCACCGCATCAGCGCCTCGACGCTGTTCATCTTCAGGCTATCGATGCTGTAGATGGGCTGGTAGTGCACCTCCAGCTGGCCGGATGTCAGGGCCTCGCGCAGCCCCTCCTCGATTTCGCGCCGCGCCTTGGCTTCGTCATTCATGCGCTCGTCATAGAAGCGGAAAGTGCGCCCGCCTGCGTTCTTGCTGGCATAAAGCGCAAGGTCGGCCGAGCGCATGAGATGATCTTCGTCCGCGAACGCATGGCAGCCCGAAACGATGCCGTTGCAGGCGCTGATCTCGATTCGCTTGCCGTCGATGACATAGGGCGTCGAAAGTACGTCGCAGAGCCGTTCGGCCAGTCGGGTCGCAGGCTCGATGTTGCAAGCACCCGTCTGGATGATGCCGAATTCGTCGCCGCCCAGACGTGCAACGATGTCGCCGGTCCGCACGCTCCGGCGCAGCCGCTGCGCGACGGCGACCAGCAGTTCGTCACCGACCGGATGGCCATATGTGTCGTTGACGCGCTTGAAGCCGTCCAGATCGAGCAGATGCACGTGGAAGGGCTGCTTCCGATTGCCTCCGCGCAGGCGTCGTGTCAGTTGCTCGCTGAATTCGCGCCTGTTGAGCAGATTGGTCAGCGAATCGTGGCGCGCCATGTGGTCCACTTGCTTCTCGTAGGAGCGCCGCCGCGTGATACTCCTCAGGACTGCGATGATGATCACCAGGCTCAACAGGCTGGCACCCCAGACATAGCGCGTCTGGTTGGCACGGAACGTATTGAACATCGGAGCGTCGGAGCGCGTAATGACGGCGCGAAGCGGAAAGTCGCGGAGTTTTCGCACAGCCGTCACGCGCGGGCCATCCTCGGCGTCCGCCAGCTTGGAGAATCCCATCGGATCGGGGGCATGCTTTGGCGGTGTGATCACGTCGGCGGCGATTTGCCTGCCGAAGCTCGCGTGAAAGGCCCCGGCGCCCGCACGCACGATGTCGTCTTCACCCACGATCGCCAGGCCGCCATCCTCACCCAGCTTCAGCGCCGAAAAATTGCGCGTCAGGAATTCCGGGTCGAGCGAGACGACGATGACACCCGCAAAGCGTCCCTCCCTGTTCCTGTAGGGCCGGGTGAACTGTACCGACCACTTCTTCGAGGCGCGCCCGAGCACCGGCTTGCTGATGAACAGCCGGTCGACAAACCCGCCGGCATTGGCGTGGACACGGAAGTGCTCGCGGTCCGACAGGTCCACGGCCTTTTTCGGATACAGCATCTTGGTGCTCGTGATCATCATGCCATGCGCGTCCATGATCGCGATCTGCACCGTCCGCCGGTTTGCGGTGAATTCCTCCATCACCAGTGTCGGCCAGTCCGCGTGGTAGCTTTGACGCTCGTAGCTCGAGCGCAGATACAGAATGATCCTGTCGATTTCGCTGGCGGTGCGTTCGGTGTTTTGTTCGAAAACGAGCGCCAGGTTGTCGCTCTCCTGCTTCAGGGACTGCAGCATGGCGCGGCGTTCCGAAGCAATCTGCAGCCACGCCGCGCCACAGATTGTGACAACCAGGGCCAGGCCGAGGCCCACCAGTGGCAACCTCCACGAAAGCGCCGCACGCTGCTTCAGCGATGAAAATGTCAGGGAATTGGGCAACGGAACTCTCCGGCACGACGAGCAACAAGATCGGCCGCAGCGGCGGCACCTTCGTGCGTCATGCCTGGACGAGTCAGCCGGTGGCTGGTGTGCGCCGGTTAATGGCGACATATGCGCGATGAGCGCGCGCCTCGTTCACCTTAAAGGTCACGCGATGATGGCACGGGATGGTTTCGAAAGGGTGGATGCGCGCGCAATCGAAGTTGTGAAGATCTCTATCTTCAGAAGTTCATGGGTAAAAGAAATTGATGGTGCGAGGCTTGTTTTGTGTTTCCTTGTATTCAATGCGCGCTTTGCAAACTATACTGAGAATATGTGGCGATAAACATAAACAATAAAGAATCGAATGCGGGGTTCCGGGCATGCCTTCTGTCGTGTCGGATGCGTCGTCGTTGGACCTGCCCGCTGCGGCTGTAGTTCGCCGGCTGCGCTTGAAGTCTGTCGGCGACTGCGGACTTCTGATCGAGGTGGGCATGCGCATGGCGCCGCAGGTCGAAGCGCAGGTTCTGCAACTCGACCGGGCGCTGGCGCAGGCAAGAATTCCCGGCGTCATCGAAACGATCATCGGCTACACGTCTTTGCTCGTCGTGTTCGATCCGCTCACAACCGACTTCGATGAACTTGCGGCCTCCATTGAGGAGTTGGCCGACGCGCCGCCCGTCGAACGACGCACGCGGCGGCGCTGGCGTGTGCCGGTCGCCTACGGCGGCGCCTTCGGGCTCGATCTCGATGAAGTGGCACACCGCCTTGGTATCAGCACGCACGACCTGATCGCCGCCCACGCAG
>CAZDNY010000383.1:0-3838 GCA_964506885.1 uncultured Hyphomicrobiaceae bacterium
GCTCACTTCCGCCGTCACGGGGCAGACCCGCGGCAGATTGCGAAAATCGCGCACCGGCACGTAGTTGCCTGTCGGCAGCCGACGCACAGGGGACGGGAACGCCCGCGCGCCGCGCTTCAGGTCGATGCGCATTTCATCCACCCGATGCCGCCCGCGCGTCACCCAAGTCGGTATGAAGCCCGCCGCAGAGACTTCAGCCTTGCTGCTCGAGGTCCGTGTCAGTTCGAGGAGCGCAATGATGCCGGTGCGCTGGTCATCGGAGACCTGGTTGGAGATGAAGTTGCCTGTCGAATAGACCACGAGCCCGTCACGCCCGTCGCGCGCCCGTACTTTTTCCCAGGCCTGCAGCACATGCGGATGCGTGCCAATCACCGCGTTGGCACCGGCCTCGATCGCAGCGCGCGCATAGTCGCGATCCGACCGCTTGGGCACGGTCGACTTCTCGATGCCCCAGTGCGGTGTCAGGATCACCGCATCGACATCCGGGTCCTGCGCGTTCCAGCGGATCTCCTCGAAAACCCGCGCGCGGTCCTTGTAGCAGTTCAGCGCCTGGCCATGATGGTCGGGCATCCCGTTCGTCGAATAGGTGCAGGCGATCCATGCGATCGTCATTTCACCCGCATTGGTCTTCACGGCCCAGCGATGATAGGCGTCCGCCGCGCGGCGCTTCGTTCCCGAGAACTTGAGGCCCTCCGCCTCCAGCGCGTCGATCGTTCGATCGATGCCCACCGCCCCGCGGTCGGCGGCATGGTTGTTGGCCGTGGAAACGATGTCGAACCCGGTTTCCTTAAGATCGGAGATCAGCGAGGGGTGGAAGTTGAAGACCAGCGAGCCGCGCGGCGCACCGTAGACGCGCCCGTCCCAACGCCGGCCGGGATCCCGCACGACACGCCCGCCGAGCGCCACGCCGTGCGCGGCCGGGCCTTCCAGATTGCCATATGTGAGATCCGCGCCCGAGAGCACCGGCTCCAGCGATCGCCAGAAGCGCTTGTAGTCGCTGCCGGGCGTCAAGGCCTGACGCTGTAAGGAATTATGGAACAGCAGGTCGCCGACCGCAGCCACCACGATTCGCTCGCCACTCGAGCAACCCGCACGGAAGGTCAAGGTTGCATCGTCAGCCATTGCCCACGGCGCCCATGCCGCCAGACACGCTGTCGTCGCAATCGGCGCGAAAAACCGCCCACGGCCGGCCATGACCACTCCTCACAAGACGCAAACACACACAACGTGAAGCGAGCGATACAATCCGCTGAAATTCCTAAGAATGGGAAAGTGCCAGAAAGTTCCTGGCCACTCCAGTGAAAGCCGGCAACACCATCAACGACACTTAACGTCTCGCGGTCCGGCCGGATAAGTGGTTTGCAGCGCCGTCCACCTTCGAAAACACCCGTTATCGTCGTCAGACGAAACCGTGACCGCGATGCAAAGCCCTGTTAAAGCTTTGTTAACCATGTTGCCGCGTCATCGTGTTTCCGAACTCGCAACGCCACTGGACGCATGCCGCCTTTGAGAAACGAGCGCGCCGCGAGCGCACCTCTCGGACTGAGCGACCCCACCTCTCTCGATCTTGGTGCCGATCTTGCCGAGGCAGCCGCCTCCTGGCTGCAGCACCTTGCCCATGCGCGTGGCTACGCGAACGAAACGCTCAACGCCTATGAGCGCGACCTGCGCCAGTTCATCTCGTTTCTCGCCGTGCATCTGGACTACACGCCCTGTCTCGCCGACCTTGCCCGGATCGACGCCAAGACCGTGCGTGCATTTCTTTCAGCGCGTCGCAAGCAAGGCGCCGTCAGCCGCTCGCTGTCGCGCACGCTATCGGCGTTGAGAACCTTTTTCCGCTGGCTGGAAGCAGAGGGGAAACTGAAGAACCGCGCGCTCCAGCAGGTCCAGCTTCCCAAGGTTCCGCATTCCGTCCCCAAGCCGCTCAGCGAAGGGCATGCCGCTCAGGTCGTCGAACAGGCTGGTTCATCGGCGAGCGAAGACTGGATCGCCGTGCGCGACACCGCCGTCGTTTTGCTGCTCTATGGTGCCGGCCTGCGCATCTCCGAGGCACTCAGCCTCACGGTGGCCGACGCACCGCTGCATGGCCGCGACGTCATCATCATCTCCGGCAAGGGTGGCAAGGAGCGCATGGTCCCTGTCCTGCCCGTCGCTCAGGAAGCCATCGCCCGCTACCTCGATTTGTGTCCCTACCCGCTGAAGGGATCAGACCCGCTGTTTCTCGGCGCCAAGGGTGGGCCACTCTCACCGCGCATCATCCAGCTTGCCATGCAGCGCCTGCGCGCCGCACTGGGACTGCCCGACACCGCCACGCCCCACGCCCTGCGCCATTCCTTCGCCACCCATCTGCTGGCGGCCGGCGCCGACCTGCGTCAGATCCAGGAGCTGCTGGGCCACGCCTCGCTGTCAACGACCCAGATCTACACAGCCGTCGACCGCGACCGGCTTTTGGCGATCTACGACGCCGCGCACCCCAGCCAACAGCGCGATCTGGAGAATTGCGGGGATTAACCCTTTTCACGAATTTCCCGCCGCCTTACCCTGTGCATTAGAGACGTTTAGAAGATCGAGTTCATTCTCGATCTCCTGTGCAAGCGCCAACGAGGATGCCGGGTATGGGTCGCAGATTGCGAAAGTCGGGGATCCGCCGTGCTGCCAGATCCGCACTGGCGGCTGGGCTCGCCGCGCTTGCGTTCGCCGGAGCCACGCCCGCTGCCTCTGCCACCGAAGGCGGGGTGCCCGCGCCTCCGCTTCGCTGCGCCGGCACCAACATGCTCGACGAGCTGAAGGCGAAAACCCCGGATATCTACGCAGAGATCCGCGCCCTTGCGGCCGCCACCGCCAACGCCAAGGCCGTGCTCTGGAAGATCGAGCGCGATGGCATTGCGCCATCCTACCTGCTCGGCACCATCCACATGACGGATCCGCGCGTGACTGCCTTCTCGCCGCGTCTGCTGAGCGCCTTGGACCAGTCCCGGACCGTCGCCCTCGAGGTCGCCGACGTCTCCGCCGATGCCACGAACGCCGCGATCCTCAAGGCCGCCCGCTTGGTACTTTTCACCGACGGCCGCTCGCTCGACGACCTGCTGTCCGACGAGGAATACCAAAAGGTCAAATCGACACTGACAGGCGCAGGTCTGCCCGGAGAGATGGCGGCGATGTTCCGCCCCTGGGTCGTCTCGATGATCCTTTCGGTGTCGGCCTGCGAACGCCAGAAGGTGAAGGAGGGCCTGCCGGTCCTCGATCTCAAGATCGCGGCGGCCGCACGCGAGCGTGGACTGAAAGTGGTCGGACTGGAAACGATCGAAAGCCAGCTCTCCGCCATGGCGGCGATTCCCGACGACCAGCAGATCGCCATGCTCCGCGCCAGCCTCAAGTTCGCCGACCGCGCCAACGACACCATGGAAACGTTGCTGCAGCTTTATCTCACGCGCGACATGGGCTCGGCCTGGCCGTTCCATCTGGCGCTCGCCCGCCAGGCAGGCATCGGCCAGCAGTCATTTTCCGGTTTCCAGAAGCGCATCGTGTCCGATCGCAACGAACACATGCGCGATGCCGCTCTGCCTCTGCTCGAGAAAGGCCGCGTCTTGATCGCCGTCGGCGCGCTGCATCTCGTCGGTGACAACGGCCTCGTCGCCATGCTGCGCGACGCGGGCTACACACTCACCCCGATCGAGTAATCAAGCCTTCTCTTTGTTCGCGACACCACCCCAGCCGCGCCACCCGCGCGGCTCAGCGCGCGACCGCGGCCCGGCGCCACGGCCTCCGATCGGCCGAGCAAAGCGAGGACGTGAGTCGGCAGGCCCAATAAGGTGAACCGACGAAACAAGTACCACTG
>CAZDNY010000384.1:0-3834 GCA_964506885.1 uncultured Hyphomicrobiaceae bacterium
GGCGTACCTGGTGCGCTGCCGGCGGCGATCGGTGCGGACGCGCTGAAGAAGGGGCTGATCTGTCCCGCCGACGTGGGTGCGGAAGCGGCGTGGGCGGGCGAGGACGTCGACATTCTGGCGGCGCCGCATCTGCTCTCGCTCGTCAATCACTTCAAGGGCCTGCAAACGCTGTCGCGTCCGAAGCCCAATCTGGAGCGCCGGCGCGGGCCGATGCCCGACCTCAAGGACATCAAGGGCCAGGAGAGTGCCAAGCGCGCCCTGGAGATCGCGGCGGCTGGCGGGCACAACCTGTTGATGATCGGTCCGCCGGGCTCGGGCAAATCGATGCTGGCTTCGCGTCTGCCGTCCATCCTGCCGCCGCTGTCGCCGGAAGAGATGCTGGAAGTCTCGATGGTGCATTCGCTGGCGGGTGAACTGTCGGGTGGCAAGCTCGCCACCGAGCGTCCGTTCCGCGCACCGCATCACTCCGCCAGCATGGCGGCGCTCGTGGGCGGCGGATCGCGGCCGCGCCCCGGTGAGGTCTCGATGGCGCATCTGGGCGTGCTGTTTCTCGACGAATTGCCAGAGTTCACGCCGCAGGTGCTCGATGGCCTGCGCCAGCCGCTGGAAACAGGGGAGACGGTGATTGCGCGCGCCAACCACCGCATTTCCTACCCTTCCCGCATCCAGCTCGTGGCGGCGATGAACCCGTGCCGTTGCGGTGGCGGATCACCGGGGCAGGCGTGCAAGCGTGGACCGCGCTGCGCGGAGGACTATCAGGCGCGTGTCTCCGGTCCGCTGCTCGATCGCATCGACCTGCAAATCGAGGTGCCGGCGGTATCCGCGGCCGATCTGGTGCTGCCGCCGCCGATGGAAGGCAGCGCGGAGGTGCGGGCGCGTGTCATCGGCGCGCGGGAGCGGCAACGGGAGCGATTCGCGGCGTTGGGCGCGGCGGGCGTGCGGACCAACGCAGATTGCTCAGGCCGGCTTCTGGAAGAGATCGCCATGCCCGATACCGAAGGCACGGCGCTGTTGCGGCAGGCGGCCGAGTCACTGGGGCTGTCGGCGCGCGGTTTCCATCGCACGCTCAAGGTGGCGCGCACGCTTGCCGATCTGGATGGGGCAGATCGTGTGGGGCGCATCCAGATTGCAGAGGCGCTCAGCTATCGCGGCGAGACCTTGCGGCAGCGGAAGGCGGCGTGAGGGAACGGAAAGTAGGTGTAGGGAGTAGGGAGTAGGGAGTAGGGAGTAGGGAGTAGGGAGTAGGGAGTAGAAGAGAAGACGCACCGAACTGCGGACAGCTCGATGCGCCGTGTTGGTGACATGCGTAGTGATAGGCGACCGGTGCGGTCGGCTCAGCTCAGTGCGGGCAGTCCCTTCTGAATGAGCGCGGCTTCGACCGTGTTCTTCAGAAGGCAGGCGATGGTCATGGGACCGACGCCGCCGGGGACGGGCGTAATGGCGCCGGCAACCTTGGCGCAGCTGTCATACTCGCAATCGCCGACCAGCTTGGTCTTGCCATCGCCCTTGGGCACGCGATTGATGCCGACGTCGATGACGATGGCGCCGGGCTTGATCCATTCGCCCTTGACGAACTCGGGGATGCCGACGGCGGCGACCACGAGATCAGCGCGCTTGACGACACCGGGCAGATCCTTGGTGCGCGAATGGGCGACCGTCACCGTGCAGCTCTGCGCCAGCAGGAGCGAAGCCATCGGCTTGCCGACGATGTTGGAGCGGCCAATGACGACGGCATCGAGGCCCGACAGGTTTTCCTGGACGGTCTTTGCCAGGATCAAGGAGCCGGTCGGCGTGCACGGCACCAGCGAACGCGCGCCGATCCACAGGCGGCCGACATTGACGGGGTGGAAGCCATCGACGTCCTTGTCGGGGTCGATGGCGTTGAGCACCTTTTCGGAATTGATATGCTTGGGAAGCGGCAGCTGGACGAGGATGCCGTTGACGGCCGGATCCTTGTTGAGCTTATCGACGAGCGCCAGCAGGTCGGCTTCGGAGGTTTCCGCCGGCAGCTTGTGCTCGAAGGACTGCATGCCGGTCTCGATGGTCTGTGCTGCCTTGTTCTTGACGTAGACCTTCGAGGCGGGGTCCTCGCCGACCAGGACGACGGCCAGGCCGGGGACGAAGCCGTGCTCGGCCTTGAGGCGGGCCACGTCACGCGCAACCTCGGCGCGGACGTTGGCCGCAATCGCCTTTCCATCGATGATCTTTGCATCCGACATCGTGTGTTTTCTCCTCGTATCTCGTTTCTTGTGGTTGTCGTTTCGTGTCGACGGATCTGCAGCGGCGACGGGTCGCGCAGGCGAGCCGCACGCGTGGCTTGGCTGTTACCTCCCGTCAGTGTCCGAGCTTGGCCGCCAGGTCGCGCGCCAGCTGCGCCGGTTCGCCGCGAACGGCCAGAGACTTGATTCGCGATTTACCGCCGGCAACCAGCGCGACGTCGGTCTTGGGAATGCCCAGCCACTTGGCGAACAGGACTGAAAGGGCGGCGTTGGCTGCGCCATCGGACGGCACGGCGCGCACACGCGCCCTGACGGCGGCGCCTTCGGCGGTGTCCTCGATTCCTTCAATCGTGTCGCGCGAGGATTTCGGCGTCAGGCGGATGCGCACCACCAGTCCATCGCCGATCGGCCGCCAGGGCAGGTCGTCCTTCTCCATCAGACGAACGCTTTCATGATGTTGGGAAGAATGACGTGCTGGACGAACTGCAGGGCGAGCAACAGAATGATGGGCGATATGTCGATGCCGCCGAAGTCGGGCAGCATGGCGCGGATGGGCCGCAGCGCCGGTTCGGTGATGGTCTGGAGAAAATTCCAGATGGCGCGCGCGATCTGATTGTAGGGATTGATGATCCCAAAGCCGATCAGCCAACTCATGATCACCGCGGCGATGATCAGGAATTGATACATGGAGATGAGCTGGCTGATGAATAGGAGAAGTTCGATCATGTGTCTCGGGTCCGGGCAGGGGCTCGAAGACGTGTACCTTCCCTGGCTGGGCACGGCAAGCGGCGGTGGGTCGCGGGCGCCGCGTCGTTTCCGGGTGGCTCGCGGCCGGCGTGGTCGTACCGGGGCCGGGCCCGCGTCCCGCCTGCGGCCGCAGGTGGGACGCATCCGGTCATCTTGACAATATTCGGGGTGGCGCCCTAAATGCCCGCGACTTCAGGGGCCGTAGCTCAGATGGGAGAGCGCTGCAATCGCACTGCAGAGGTCAGGGGTTCGATTCCCCTCGGCTCCACCAGTCTTCCGCCGTTTGCGTGGGGCTTGGCTGCATTGCGAGCGGACTTTTCGGCGATCGAACCCCTTCCTCTTTTGATTCTTGAAGTGCGGCAGGCCGCACTTCAGATGGTTCGATTCCCCTCGGCTCCGCCATTTTCCTCGGCGCGATGCCGCCCGCCACGCAATCGCACGGGTTTCGGTTCGAGGTTACACCTCTCACCTTGACCAATGCGTTCCAAGGGACCGGTGCGGTCTGCGGCAGGCGTTTCGATCTGCGGCTTAATCGAACCCCTTCCTCCTTTGATGCTTAAGGTGCGGCAGGCCGCACTTCAGCCGGTTCGATTGCCCTTGGCTCGCGCATTTCCTCGTTCGCGCAGGGTTAACCTCGCTCACCTGCTGCCCGGGGCAGGCGAACGCCCGGGCTGCAGTTGCGGCCTTGTTCGGGTTCGAGGCTGCACCGCTCACCGCCACGATTTGTCTTTGGGCGATGCCGCCCGCCGGCCCATCGCGCGGCGGTTCGGGGTCTCAATCGCCACCAGCCGATGCCGCTCGCGGTCAGCGTGCCTTGCCACTGGCGCGAACGATCGCCGTTCTCAGCCATGCGTGGCCGGGATCGTCG
>CAZDNY010000385.1:0-3827 GCA_964506885.1 uncultured Hyphomicrobiaceae bacterium
CCGGGGGGTGCCTTCCAGCCCTTTGCCCTCGGTGCCGGGTTGCCAGCCGACGACCTCTTCGATCTTGGCGGCCAGAGCCAGGTCCTTGTCGGTGATGCCCTTGGCGGTATGCGTCATCAGGCGGACCTCGACCCACGCGTAGGAGGCGGTCAGGTCGGGATGGTGCCAGGCGGCTTCGGCCAGATGGCCGACCGTATTGATGACCATCAGCGTGCTTTTCCAGCTCGCCGTCTTGTAGGTGCGGCGGATCCAGCCGTCCTCCAGCCGCCACTTCGGCAGATTTTTCTCAAGCCAGGCCTTGACTTCCGCCTCCGGCATCGGCTTTTCCCGTTCCTGCGACATGCTAAGCTTCCCTTCTATGTCCTGATTGGCTCTATCCATCATCCACGGGATGGCTCCATGTGCCTTTGTGCACCGCCGCCCCAATGACAACAAGGACTTCCCGATGGCAGACCCGACCCAGCCCGCGGCCTTGAGCGTGACTGCGCCGGCGCGCCTGCACCTCGGGTTCCTCGATCTCAACGGGGTGCTAGGGCGCACGTATGGAAGCATCGGGCTGGCCATCAACCAACCGGCGACGCGCGTCACCGTGCGCACGGCTGCCCGCGATTGCGCGCGCGGGCCTGAAAGCGAGCGCGCGCTGGCGGTGATCGCACGCCTGCGCGACGCGCTCGGCCTGGCCGGTGCCTATGACGTCACCATCGAGAGTGCGATCCCCGCGCATGCCGGGCTGGGATCGGGCACGCAGCTGGCGCTGGCGGTGGCGAGCGCAGCGCTGCGACTCGGCGGCATCTCGCGTCCGCTCGACCTGATCGGAACGCTGACGCAACGCGGCCAGCGTTCTGCGATCGGCCTTGCAGCAGTCGATCATGGCGGCTTCATCGTCGATGGCGGTAAAGGCCATTCGGATGCCCCGCCGCCGGTGCTGATCCAAACACCGCTTCCGGATCAGTGGCGCATCATCCTGATCCTCGATCCGAATGCTGCCGGGGTGCACGGCGACCGCGAAACGCGCGCGTTCGCTGCATTACCACCGATGCAGCGCGAGACCGCCGCACATCTGTGCCACCTGGTGCTGATGCAGGCCGTGCCTGCCCTGATGGAGCAGGACATTGCTACGTTCGGGCGCGCGATTACCGAGATCCAAGCGCTGGTGGGCAACCACTTCTCACCCGCGCAGGGCGGCAGCCCATGGTCGAACCCGAAGGTCGGTACGATCGCGCGCAAGCTCGCCGAGGCGGGTGCCGTCGGGATCGGCCAGAGTTCCTGGGGTCCGACGGGCTTTGCATTCGTCGCGAGCCAGAAAGAGGCCGACACCCTCTATCATTCTTTTGTAGGAGACGCTAAAGCGCAGGGGCTCGAGCTGATGACCGTCGCCGGACGCAACACCGGTGCCAGCATCGAGCTGCGAAACACCGCCGAAACCGGCCAATAAGGAGAGAACGAATGTCCGAAAAGGGAACCCCGATCCTGCACATGCTCGACCCCTCCGAGCACGTCAGCCCGTTCGACGTGAACATGGCCGCGGATGCCGGTTTCAAGGTGATCATTCCCTACACCCATGTCGAGCTGAAGAAGGTGACGGCACTGGTGCAGGACGCCATCTTCTCGCGCCCGCCGCACTACGGCCCGCAGACCGGCGTGTTCTTCGGCGGCAAGGACGCGATCCTGGCGCTCGACATGATGAAGGCGGCGAAAGAGGCGATGGTGCCGCCATTCGAGCTTTCGACGTTCGCCGATCCGGCGGGCTCGTTCACGACGGCTGCTGCGATGGTCGCGTGCGTCGAGAAGGTTCTCAAGGACAAGTTCAATTCGGACTGGAAAGGCGTCAAGGTCGCGATATTCGGTGCCACAGGCGTGGTGGGCTTCGCGTCCTCGGTGATTGCAGCGCTCGAAGGCGCCGATGTGCAGCTCGTCGCGCATCGCGGTGTGGAGCGCGTCGTCAAGGCCGCAGAGCTCTCCAAGGATCGTTTCGGCGTCGACCTGGAGGCGGTTGCCGGTGAAACGCCCGAGCAGAAGCGCGACATCATTGCCGGAGCGGACGTCATCTTCGCCGCCGCAGCCGCAGGTGTGCAGGTCGTTTCCAAGGAACACAAGGAACTCGCAAAGAACCTGAAGGTGATCGCCGACGTCAATGCCGTGCCGCCGGCAGGCGTGGAAGGCATGGAACTGTTCATGAAAGGCGACCCGCTGCCCGGCTGCAACGCGTTGGGTGTCGGGCCGCTGGCGATCGGCGACGTCAAGTACAAGACCGAGTCGGGCCTGTTCAAACAGATGATCGCCTCCGACAAGCCCGTGCACTTCGACTTCCGCGACGCCTTCAAGCTCGCCCGCACGTTCGTCGCCTGACACGCGGGCGTCGAGATCTTGTCGCAACAATCGGTCCTGATTGCCGGTTTCTCCGGACGGGCGCTGGCAGCGTCCGCCCGGCGGGCCGGTTATCAGCCTCTGGTGGCCGATGCGTTCGGGGACCAGGACACGAAAGACCTGGCGGCGGCTTGCGAGGTGTTGCCGAATGCGCTGCGCCGTGGTTTCGCTATTGCCAGCCTGTCGGCAGCACTCGACCGGCTGTCCGCGGCCGTGCCCACGGCGCCGATCGGCCTCGTGCTGGGCGCAGGCTTCGAAGACACGATCGACCTCATCGCGCAGCTCGGCATGCGCTATCGCCTCATTGGTTGCCCGGCCGACACCATCGCCGCGTGCAAGGACCCCGAGCGCTTCTTTGGACTGCTGCGCGAACTGGGCATCAGCCATCCCGAAACGCGCCTCGCGCCGCCAGCCGATGCGCGCGGCTGGCTGACGAAGCGGATCGGCGGGGCAGGCGGGATGCACATCGCCCGATGCCGGCAGAGTGCGCGTCCGCAGAAGGGTCGGTATTTGCAGCGCGAAATATCCGGCGAACCTGTGTCGATGACCGGCATCCTCGGCAAGGGTGCCGCGTTCGCGTTCGCCCGGCCGTGGGTTGCGCCGATGCCGCGGCGGCCGTTCCGGCATGGCGGACTTGCGGGAAGCATCGACCTCGACGCGGATCTGGAAGCGCGGCTGATCGAGGCCGGCCTCGATGTCGGGCGGCACCTGGGGCTTGTCGGCCTCGTCTCATTCGATTTCATCGTTAACGAGGAGGGAGCGCATGTCATCGAGGTCAATCCCCGCCCCGGTGCAGCACTCGATGTCTTCGATGACGAAGCCGGTACGCTTTTCAAGGCGCATGTTGCGGCCTCGCTGGGCGAGGACCCCACAAGACTTCTCGCCAGTTCCTGGCAGCCTCGGCCGCGTGCCAGCGCCTACCTTTATGCCGACCAGGCAGCGCTTACTGTTCCCCCGATCCATTGGCCGGACTGGGTGAGCGACCGTCCCGCCGCCGGCACGAATATCTCCCGTTACCGCCCGATTGCCACCGTCCATGCCGAGGCCGGTTCCGCCGCGGCGGCGCAGGGCCTTGTCAGCGAACGCTTGGGCGAACTCCATCAACTGCTGTATGGTCGCCCCAAAAATTGAGGAAACACCCGATGCAACACCAAAACTCCAAGGGCGTGAGCGTCTCGCAACGTGCCCAGAAGCTGGTCGATCAACTCATCGCGGATGCCGATGCGCTGCGCATCGTGGTGACCACAGGCGAGGCTGGCGAGACGCGGATCGACTGCGGCGCGGCCACGCCCGGAGGTTTGGAGGCTGGTCGCCGGCTCGGCGAAATCTGCATGGGCGGGCTTGGCACCGTGCAAATCACCTCGCAGTCGGGTGATGCCAACTGGCCGCTCGGCGTCGTCGTCCACTCCACCAATCCGGTGATCGCGTGCCTCGGCTCCCAGTATGCCGGCTGGACGATC
>CAZDNY010000386.1:0-3815 GCA_964506885.1 uncultured Hyphomicrobiaceae bacterium
GGAGGGCGCGGCCGCGGAGGCAGCATCAGAAGCGCCGCTTGCGGATTCCTGCACTGTAGAGCCAGAAGCGGTGCTCTCGCTGCCCGATGTGGCAACGCCCGCAGGTGTTGCACCGCTTGCAGACGGGGTCGCGCTCGAGGCTTGGGTTTGCGGCGCTGATGCCGGTTCTGTTTGTGTCGGTGCCGCCGGAGCGGTCCCAGCAGCCGGCGCCGAGGCTGCACCCCTGTCGGTTGTTGAACCGGATGGCGCCGAGGCCGATGCAGGCGTTGATGGGGATGACGCCGCCGCGCTGTCGCTGCGGGCAGCCGCCTTTTCCGGCTGCGTGGCAGCCGCAGGTGGTGCGGCTGCGCTGGTGGTCCCATCCCCTTGCATCGACTCCGGTGGCGCCGCGGAGACCTGCTCTGCTGCCGGCGTTACCGGTTGTACCGTCGTGCTCGGCGACGGTGCCGCGGTTTGCGATGGTGCAGCCGAGACGTCCGCGGGAGCTGCCGGTGCGGCCGGTGCCGTTGCCGTCGGCGACTTGGGAGCTGATGAGGACGATAGCGCGGCATCCGGACCCGATGCGCTCGCCACCGAGGTGCCGGGCGGCGTCGTCATCCATTGCCCGAGCGCCTGTTGTGCGCAGACCGTGTCGCCGACATCGCGCAGGATGGACGCGTGATAGAGGTAGCCGAGCACACCGGCGACGACCACGCCGGCAAACAGGAGATGGCTGAACAGCGAGCGGAAGAACCGTGAAACCGGGCCGCGCTGACGACGGCGCGGCGGCGCCTCCTGCATCGCGCTGGGGCGGGGCGCCTCGGCAGGGCCGCGTCCTTGTGTGTTGGCTGTCGTCGAGGGGGGCGTATCCGTCGTCGTCATGTATCGTCCTCACCGCGCAGCGGTGGCTCCTTCGCTTAAATTCGGGGGATGCGGCGCGAAGCGCGCAGCGTAAGGTCCATCGCCTTGGGGTGCGCCGGGCATTGGGGACGGCATCGGCTGCCAGCCCGAAGGGGCGGTTTGCCCCGGCGGCGGTGGATAGGGCAGGTTGATGCGCCGGTAGCCCGGCGGCAGTTCGAACATCGCCGCGTCGAGGCTGCCGCGCTTGATGCCGACGAGCCGCCTGATCGTGCCGTCCGGCCGCCGCTCGACCACTGGGGCATCGAGGTCGCGCGCAATGATCGCCATGCCGCCCAGATAACGCCCGCCTGGGAGCATGTAGGTGAATTCCCACTGCTCGGCCGCAAAACCTTCATGCGGCTCCGCCTCGCGCTTCAGGCCATGCATGCGTCGCCCGTCGGGATATTCCTCGCGCACGATCATGCCGTGTGAGGGCGACCACCACAGACGGATGACATCGCCGCGGCCCGCCGTCCGCAGTTCCCACACATCCGTCTCCACACCGCCGATCTGTTCGCGCCCCGTCTTCACGCAGGTCTGATGCGCAGTAGTGACGCACGGCGCCTTTTTGCCGTCGATGCGAGCTTGCGGGTGGCTGTACTCCAGGTATGTGCGCGTCACCGGAAAAAGGACCCGGCGCAGACCCCTGTCGGGCAGTTCGATCTCGATCACCGGCATGCCCATGTGGCGGTATTCAAGGCGGCTCGCCGAGCCGCGCACGAGCAACCGGCCATCGCGGTGAATGCCGCTCGGAGTGATTTCCATGGCGCGAGCGCTGTATGCGATTTCGCCGGCGCATGCTTCGCCCGAAACCGCGCCCCCTGCTGCTACGAGGCCGACGGCAAGCCAGGCGCGCGCCAAGATCCGCTTCGCCATCTCGCAGTGTCCCTTCAACCGCTCATGATGATCTTTTGCGTTCGCTTCGGGGCAGTCGGCGCAGATACGCCGCCGCCTCGAAGCGAGCTAGATCTGTCAGTCGTCCCGGGACCCTTGGTCCCGCGTCATCCGGATCGGCGGCAAAACCGGTCAGCACCACCCGGTTTTGCAGCTGTCGGTTGGCTTAGTTGGACGGCTGAGCCGGTGCAGCCGGTGCGGCCGGCGGCGGAGGAGGCGCATAGCCGTAGCCGGGATAACCACCCCAGGCGCCGGGATAACCGCCGTAGCCGTAGCCCGGATAGCCATAGCCAGGGTAGCCACCCCAACCCGGATAGCCGCCCCAGCCGCCGGGATAGCCACCGTAGCCATAGCCCGGATAGCCATAGCCGGTGCCGCGGCCCGTCATGTTGCCACCGAAGTTCATGCCGAAGTTGCCCGAGCCGGAGCCATCGCCCCAGCCGTTGCCCCAACCGGGACCGCCCCAGCCGGGACCACCCCAACCGGGACCGCCCCACCAGGCCTTCGCATCGGTTGCCGACAGCGACACGGCGGAAACACCCACCAGTCCTGCAACAGCAAGCGCTTTCAGAATCTTTTGCATGCTGTACTCCTTTACGCGTTGTCTTCCTCCGCAAATCATCAAGTACGACCGGACGCCGAGGGGAGGCATCTCGATATCCGTGTCGTTCCAGCTCCTGTTTCCGTTATGCCGGTGCAGCAGTGATCACCGCCGCATTGGCACGACCGGAACATCGGCCGGACCCGGCACCGGCACTGCTGAGCAATAGTCCAGCAGCACCGGTGCGCGGATGAGCCTTACTTCTTCTCCGGAGCAGCCGGAGCCTGGGCGGCTGGCGGCGGCGGGGGCGGCGGCGCGTAGCCGTAGGGGCCCGGCGCATAGCCGTAACCGGGATACCCGGCGCCGGCGGCCTGCGTATTGGCGCTTCCGCCCATGCTCATGCCGCCCGACACGTTACCGCTGCCCGAACCCGAACCCTGGTTCCAGCCATAGCCGGCCGGACCGGGGTAGTAGCCCGGGCCCGGAGGCGGCGGCGGCACGGCGCCAGCCTGTGCGGCGGGTGCCTGCGGAGCATTGGCCTGCGCAGCGGGCGCCGCCGGAGCAGCGGCCTGCGGCTGGGCGCTGCCCGCACCCGAAGCCTGCGGAGCCGGAGCGGCAGGCGGCGGGGGCGGCGGCGGCGCGTAGCCATAGCCCGGGTAGCCATAGCCGTAGCCCGGATGGCCGCCGTAAGGACCGTAGCCATAGCCCGGATAGCCGTAGCCATAACCGGGGTAGCCGTAGCCGCGGCCGGCCATGTTGGAGTTGCCCGAGAAGTTCATGCCGAAGTTGCCCGAGCCGGAGCCATCGCCCCAGCCGTTGCCCCAGCCTGGACCGCCCCAGCCGGGGCCCCAGCCCCAGGCATTGGCGTCGTCCAGCGGCATGGCAGCGCCGGCAGCGACAATGGCTGCAACCGCTGCGGAACGTACAAGATGCTTCATACTTTGCGTCTCCTGTCGTGTCGGCCCTCCAGTCCAATGCTCGGTCGGTTAAGTCCGGAGAGGAGGGCCTTGATCCCCGGAGAAATGGTTTGTCCGCTTTCCGCTAGTAGAACGGCAGACCGAGATAGGGTGATGCGCCGAGTGGCGCGGGATAGATCGGCGACAGGCCCGGATAGGCCCCGTAGCCGGGTGTCAGTGTCGAAGGCCCCGCAAAGCCTGGATGCTGCAGCACGCCGCCTGCACCAACGCTGGGAGCAGCGGGCGGTGCTGTCGGCTGCGCGGAGGGTGTTTGCTGCTGCGCGGGCGCCGCGGGCGGCCGGGTCGGATCGCCGCCCAGCGGCGGGTAGACGCCGAACACCTGCGGTTGCTGATAGACCGGCGCCGTCTGCACCTGTGGCGCAACGTATGTGGGTGCTGCCTGCTGCTGCGGCACGTATTGAGGCTGTGGTGCCTGGTACGTCGGCGCTTGGTATGTCGGCGCCTGGTACGTGGGTACCTGATACGTCGGGACCTGGTACGTCGGCGCCGGGTTGGCCGGCTGATACTGCGGATAGGTCGCGCCC
>CAZDNY010000387.1:0-3812 GCA_964506885.1 uncultured Hyphomicrobiaceae bacterium
CTCAGGCGGCGGCGCTGTGGACCTCGTTGCTCGCGCGTGCCGGACCGCGCCCGGCTTCATCGAACCGCTCGTCAAGGGCACCCAGGCTGGCGATTTCCCGATCCCTGCGGTCGTCGGGTGTGGACACCGGCTCGGCCTCGCGCACTGGCGCGAAGGCCGCCAGACGCAATGCGGCCCAGCGCGCGGTGTGGGTTTCCCGGGCGTCCAGGCCCGTCGGCGCAAACGCCACCACATGTGACAGGCGGGCCAGCGAGCGGCGATACCAGCTGCGTTCGGCCTGCGTCGCCAGCGGCGGCATGCGCTCCAGCGTCAGGCGTTCGACACCTTCCAGTGCGCGGTGGTCGGCACTGACGGCGGCGAGGCCGGAGGTATCCGCGGTGTCGTGGGGGGCGGCTTCACCGGCGTGGGCTGCGACCGGCGGCAGCAGAGATCTGGCGCGGCGGTCGAAGTCGCCGGCGCGCAACGCCCCCATGACGGCGACGCGCTCGCTGACGACGCGGGTCGTCTCGCCGGCGGGCGGCACCAGCAGGGACGCACCGCGGATCTCGATGGTGCGGGCGATCAGCGGATCGGCTGCGAGGACATCCGCACTTGCGACCGTGTGCTCATGCGGACGGGCCCGCAGGCCTGCAGGTTCCAGTGCGGAGACGCGCACAGCTTCGGCGGGCAGCCTGCGGCCGGGGCGCTGGCCGGTGATGGGTTCGTAGCCGATCGGCGCGACCGGGACGGCCTGAGGATCGGCATGCGCAACGGCAATCACGCCCGGGCGGACGGCATCGGGCAAGTCGAGGGTCACGGCGGCGAAGACCTGCGCCTCATCGAGACTTGCAAAGCGTCCGACGTGTCCGGGCAGCTTGGGGTAGACGCGTCCCTTGGCGTAGGTTGCCTCGCGGCGCGTGGGCGCGCGCAGCACCGTCACCTCGACCTTGGCGACACCGACCTTGCCCAGGCCGAGCTTGATGCCGGCGGCGCGCGACAGGTCGAGCGTGCGGTTGCCCCAGTAGGGCCCGGCGTTGTTGATACGCACAATCGCGGTCTCGCCGTTCGCGGGATTGCGTACCAGGATGACGGTGCCGTCGGGGTAGATGGGACTGGCGGCGGAGTTGGCCTCGCCAGGGCGGTAGGCCTCGCCCGACGAGGTCAGGCCGCACGGGTTGTAGCGGTCGCGGCGGCAGTCATCATAAAAGGAGGTGACAGCGGTGACCGGCTTGCCGACGGCGGCCTGGGTCTGTGCCAGCGTCATGACGCGATGGCAGGCGCGTGCGAAGCAATAGCGCGCGCCCGGCGTCTTGGCCGATGCCGTCTCACTCGTGGTGATCATGCCGGCCCAGGTGGCCAACGATGCCGTGACAGCGGCCATCGTCCAGGTGACGCGCAGCCCAAGGCGCGCACCCAAATGCGTTCTTGCGAGCATGGATCAGGGCTCCCTCGTGTACGACCCCTTGGCCCCGGCGTTCCAGCCGAAGCCTGTTCCCGAGGTATGGCGCGGCCCTCTCGCGCCAAATCATGAAAGGCGAAAACCCCGGCCTTTCATGCCTCAAGAATATGAGGTGCACGTACACTCTTAACCAAAATGTGGCCAGTAGGAGCTTTGGTTAATGCGCGCTACAGGATGTCGCACGCCCTCAGCGACGCCTCCAGAAAGCGCGCGGCGGTGGCGAGGCGGGCCGGGTCGCGGGCGCGCAAGACCAGCTCAACACTCGCTATCCCATTGGCGTAGCTGGGATAACTCCCCATCATGACATCCGGATGGGCGGTTTGGGCGCGTGACAGGATTTCAGCGACATCGCCTTCGGGCCGGGCCAGCGGGATCGTGAAGGAATGAATGCGCCGACCGGTGCGCAGGTACTGGGTGGCATCCTCCAGCATTGCCTCCATGACGGAGGGCACGCCGGCCATGACGATGACGTTGTCGAGCATGAAGCCGGGGGCGGCGGAGATCACGTTCTTGATGAGGGTGGCGCCCTCGGGCACGCGGGCCATGCGCCGGCGCGGCGGGGTAAGCGGCACGCTGCGGCGCTCGCAGTGGGCGGCGATCAGGGCCAGGGCCATCGGGTCCTCGCCGACCGGAATGCCGAACGCGGCTCCGACGGAATCGGCGGTTATGTCGTCGTGCGTCGGGCCGATGCCGCCCGTGGTGAAGACGTAATCGTGACTGGCGCGGAGCGCGTTGAGCGCCGTGACGATCGCGTCCTGCCGGTCACCGACGATACGGACCTCGGTCAGCTCGATGCCGATATTGGTCAGGTGATCGGCGATGGTGCCGATATTCTTGTCCTTGGTGCGACCCGACAGGATCTCGTCGCCAATCACCAGGATGGCGGCGGTGACGGTGTCTGCGCTTAAGCCGCGCGATGCGGCCGAAGCGGACAGGTCGATGTCCTCCGACACGGAACGTCTCCTTGTTGCGAGGTTGATAGACTAGCACCTGTCCGGAACGTGCGCACCCGGCCCGATGCCGCGGCTGGCGCGAGGGACAAATGCGCCAGGCAATCGCCACTTGTGGATGTGTCGGCCCGGAAGGTTGCGATGCGCTTGTCAGCCGCCTCGGCATCGCTACGGTAGCGACCCATGAAATTCCCTTCTCCCCTCATCCGCGGGCGGTTGATCAAGCGCTACAAACGGTTTCTGGCCGATGTTACGCTCGACGACGGCTCCACGATCACCTGCACGTGCCCCAACACCGGCTCGATGCTGGGGCTGACGGCGCCTGGCAGCATTATCTGGATGTCGGAATCAGACAGTCCGACGCGCAAGTACCGGCACACCTGGGAGATGATCGAGAATGACCTGGGCGTGGGGCCGGCGCTCGTCGGTATTAACACCCAACATCCCAACCGGCTCGTCGCGGAAGCGCTCGAGGCGGGAAAAATAGCGCCGCTTAAGGGCTATGCGAATCTCAAGCGCGAGCAGAAGTACGGCGCCAACAGCCGCATCGACATCCTCCTGGAGGATGAGAAGAAGGGCCGCTGCTTCGTCGAAATCAAGAATGTGCACCTGATGCGCAAGGCGGGGCTTGCCGAGTTCCCCGACAGCGTGACGCAGCGCGGGGCGAAGCATCTTTATGAGCTGGCAGAAATGGCGCAGGCGGGCCACCGGGCGGTCATGCTGTTCCTGATCCAGCGGGGCGACGCCAATGCCGTGACACTGGCGGGCGACATCGATCCGGGCTATGCGGCGGCCTTCAAGGCGGCTGCGGGAGCCGGTGTCGAGGCCCTGGCCTACCGTTGCCGGCTGTCGGCGGAAGAAATCGTCATCGATCGTAAGATCCCACTGCGGTTGCCGGACTGACTGAGGCGCGCCCTGGGGAGGGTGACAAGCGCCCAGATCGGCCGCAAAATCGGGTGAACCGCGTCCCTTAGCCATGCGTTCTTTACTGCAAGGGCGCGGCAGCGGCACCGCCGTGCTCACCGCTTCGTGATGTCACGCGGTGTAATAATCGCATGTGCGCGCTCGAATAACCGGTCAGAACGCCAACGAGGACGAAACACCGATGATCACACGTCGCACATTTGCCGTCTCGACGCTCGGTACGCTGCTTGGTGCAGCCGCCCTGCGGCAGGGGCATGCCGCCGATGGTGCCACGAAGGAGACCTTTCCCGTGACGAAGACCCCGGAGGAGTGGAAGAAGATCCTCACGCCCGAGCAGTACCGCGTGCTGCGCAACCACGGCACTGAGCGCGCCCATTCGAGCCCGCTCGACAAAAACTATTCGCCGGGTGTCTACACGTGCGCGGGGTGCGGCCAGCCGCTGTACGCCTCCGACCACAAGTTCAACTCCGGTACGGGGTGGCCGAGCTTCTACCAGCCGA
>CAZDNY010000388.1:0-3806 GCA_964506885.1 uncultured Hyphomicrobiaceae bacterium
TTCATGCGCCACAGTTGCCAGTCCGCCGCGTGTGGGGTCGCGCATGAACCGCAGCCCAGCCACGCGCGTAGCTGTCTGGGTGAGCGGCAGGACGCTAGCGCAATCGGATGAGATCGCGCCCTTCAGTTCGAAGTCTTCCCGCGCCAGCATCACCGCAGCCCCATGGTCTCCAACTGGGCCGCTGACCAGAAGTTTGTCGCCGGGTTGCACCTGTTGGAAGCCCAGCGCGCTGCCGGTGGGCCGCACGCCAATTCCGGTCGTCGTGAGATAGATGCCGCCGCCCTGGCCGCGTGGAACGACCTTGGTGTCTCCCGCGAAGATACGGACATCGGCCGCCTTTGCTGCCACGTCGATGCCATCGACGATGCGTTCCAGAACTGCGGTTTCAAGACCTTCCTCGATGATCACCCCGAGTGTCATGTAGACCGGCCGGGCACCGGCCACAGCCAAATCGTTGACGGTACCGTTGACCGCCAGCGAACCGGCATTGCCGCCGGGAAATTCGAGGGGTTGGACGGAAAACCCATCGGTGGTCACGCATATGGTGCCGTCAGGAAGAGCTATGGGTGTGGCGTCGAGCGATGTATCGAGTTCCCCGCGCCCGAAGCGGGCTGCAAATACGTCTTCGATGAGCGCGCGCATGAAGCGCCCGCCGTTGCCTTGGGATAGCCGAATGTGACGCTGCGTCTTCACCGGTCAAGGTTCCTCGGACTGCATCATGGCGGCCGCCTCGATGAGCTGACCGAATGCGAGGCCACCATCGTTGGCGGGTACCCGTTCGGGCATGAAGGCCTGAAGACCTGCCGACGCCAGTTGTTGCATGGCCAGCTCCGCCAGCATCCTGTTTTGAAAAACGCCACCCGTCAGACCAACGGCCTGGAACGGTGCGGCGCCATCATAGCGCAGCCTGTCACGGATCGTGCAGGCTTGCTCAACGAGCATTGCCGCAAGGGTTCGATGGAAGAGCACCGCTCTGCGATCGGGCGGTGTGGCGGGGTTGGCCAGTGCCGGCAGGAGGGGCGACCAGTCGGTGCGCATGAGGCCATGCGTATCGGTCGTGATTGGCAAACGCAGTGCTGGGCCGGCAGGATCGGGTGCCGATGCAGCGAGGGCTTCCAGGTGCATTGCAGCTTCGCCTTCGAAGCTGGTCGTGTCGATCCCCATGACGAGGCAGGCGGCGGCGTCGAACAGACGGCCCACGCCTGAGGTTTGCGGCGCATTCACGCTGCGCTGCCAGGCTGCATGGGCCAGTCTCGCCTCGCTGTCGGGCCGCGGCGGTGAGAACGGCAAGCCCGCTTCCCACATGACGCCGGCTGCGGATCGCCACGGTTCGCGTGCTGCCTGCTCTGCGCCGGGCGGCCGGAACGGGCGGATGCTCGCGGCACGCTGCCAGCCGCCGGGCGCGCCCAGCAGTGCCTCGCCGCCCCAAAGGGTCTGATCGGCGCCCATGCCAACGCCGTCCCAGGCAAAGACCAGCCATCGGCTGAACTGCGGATACTCTCCGGCAAGTGCCGAGGCGTGCGCATGATGGTGGAGCACTTCGATGACCGGGAGCGCTGTTGAAGCCGCCCATCGCGTGGCGCGATATCCGGGATGTGCGTCGCAGACGATTGCATCGGGCGAGATACCATGAAGAGATGGAAATTCCGTCGCGAGGCGTTCGAACAGATCGAGTGCGGCGGGGCTGTCGAGATCGCCGATGTGCGGGGAAAGCACGGCGCGACTGTCGAACCCGATGCCGATTGCTGCTTTCATCTGTCCACCGGTCGCCAGTACCGGGCGAGACAGAGGAACCGATAGCGATAGTTCCATAGGCGCCGTTCCGCGACCCAGCCGGACCGCTCGCGCGGTACCGCCGATGACGTGAAGCACCGTGTCATCGGCCGGATGGACGATCGGACGGTCGTGATGCAGGAAGGCATCCGCAATGTCGCCCAGCCGGGCTTCGGCCTCGGCGGGGTCGGTGATCACCGGCTGTCCGCTGACGTTGCCGGAGGTCGCAACCAGGGGGGCGCCGAAATCCGCCGTGAGAAGCGTATGCAGCGGGCTGTAGGGCAGAAATACCCCGATCTCGGCGAGGCCGGGTGCAATGCCGGGCGCCAGACGGCAATCGGTCCGGCGCGGCGCCAGGACGATGGGCCGGGCCGGATCCTGCAGGGCCTTCGCGCTGACCGAATCGAGCGTGACGCATGCTCTGATCTGGTCCAGCCCATCGTCGCCCGACAGCGGGCACATCACCGCCAACGGCTTTGCGGGGCGGTGTTTGCGTGAGCGCAAAGTGCCGACGGCTTGCGCATTCGCAGCGTCACACATCAGGTGATAGCCGCCGATGCCGCGGACCGCCACGATCTGTCCGTCGCGCAGCGCCTTGACGGCGGCGGCGAGGGCGGCCTCGTTGCCGCTCGTCAGGCGTTGCGCTCCCTCGGCTGTCGTGAAAGTCAGGGAGGGGCCACAGTCCGGACAGCTCAGCGGCTCGGCATGGAACCGGCGGTCGGCCGGGTCTTCATATTCAGCGCGGCAGGCATCACACAGAACGAAGGCGGCCATGCTGGTCCGTGCGCGGTCGTAGGGCAGGGACGTTATCAACGTATAGCGCGGTCCGCATTGCGTGCAGGTGATGAACGGATGCCGGTAGCGTCGGTTTGTCGGATCGAACAGCTCTCGAAGGCAGGCGTCGCACAAGAAGCGGTCCGCGGGCAGGTGGACGTCGCCAGCGTGCGAGGCGTCGCTGGAGGCGATTTCGAAACCTTCGACCGCCAGTGGCTGCGCGTCCGTGACGCTCGAGATCGTCGGCTGCGCCAACGGGGGCGCATCATCGATCAAGAGCTGCTGGAAGGTTTCGAGCCGGTCGCGAGCGCCTTGCGCATGAATCTCGACGCTGCCAGAAAGATTGCGCACGCGTCCATCGAGACCAAACCGGCGGGCCAGGTTGAACACGAACGGCCGGAACCCGACGCCCTGCACTTGTCCGCTCACGATGATATGGCGCGCGACGATACTGTCATCGCAGGGCGCAGGAGAATCGTGCGCGAGCAGGGGACTTGGCTTGACCATCGGTCCTCGTCTCACATAGGCGTGCTGTCGCCGGAAGGAGTTGTGGCAGGTTCTCGCTCGCGAACGCCGCTCGACCACCAGATCCGGCAGGCGCCTTCGTCGGAGACCATGCATGGTCCGACCGGATCTTGCGGTGTGCAGGCGGCGCCATACAGACGGCATTGGCTGGGGCGGATTTTACCCAGCACGACACGGGCGCAGTCGCATCCGGGGGGCATTTCGCCAGCCCGCTTGCGGCTCGCATCGATTTCAATGGGGAACCGATGCCGCGCGTCGATGGCCCGGAGTCCCTCCTTGAGCTGAAAGCCTGATTTCGGAATTATGCCGATGCCGCGCCATGGTGCGTCGACGACATCCATGGTCGTCTCCAACAGCAGGCGGGCGGTGCGGTTGCCGCCTGCGCGCACGACCTGCGAATAGGAATTGTCGAGGAACACCCGTCCTTCGATGTGCTGGCGCAAGACCGAATAGAGCGCTGCAAGCAGGCTGTCGGCGCTAAAACCGCCAATGGCGGCCGGCAAGCCATGCCGCTGAGGCACGAAGGCCCATTCCTCAGGCCCCATGACGGTGGACACGTGACCTGGTGCGATGAGCGCATCGAAACCCGGCGCTTCGCTCTCCAGCAGCATCGCAACGGCGGGCCAGGTCAGGCGGCCCGACAGCAGGAGTGAAAGATTTTCCGGCACACCTTCGGCGACGAGGCCGGCAACCGGGGCGATCGTCGTCGCGAAACCGGCAGCGAAGAAGACGAC
>CAZDNY010000389.1:0-3803 GCA_964506885.1 uncultured Hyphomicrobiaceae bacterium
GGGCCAGCGGGTCGAAGCGGTGGGTGCGCGGTGCGGGCGGGCCGACCTTGAGCTGGCGCATCGCCTTGGCAAGCCGCTCGCGATGGGCACGCCAGAGTTTTTCTGAAACGCCGTCGGCAGTGACCGTCGACATCGTGTCCTCGTAGGAGGACGCGGGACGATGAACGGCGCCGGAGACGCGCTCGATGCGGCGCACAGCCTCCTCGCGTCCCGGCCAGGGTGTGCGCACGGCAAAGATCAGCGCGCCGAGCATTGCGGCCGCAAACAGCGCCAGTACCGCATAATGCAGCATATCACCGAGGCGCGGCCAGATTCCCAGGGCCGAGATGACGGCGAACACTGTGAGGATCGCGATGATGATCCAGAGCCTCGGCCACAGCCGCTCGAAAAGCAGCGCCCACTGGCTCCGCCGCACCTTGCGCTCGAACGCGCGCTCCAGAAAGGCCCGACCGAGATCGGGCTTTTGGTCGTCGTGTCTCATGGGGCGAAATTTAGCATGGGTGCAGGCCGATGCATCGTCCAATCGGCTGTTCAACTTCACGTTTGGTTGCGTGGCGGATCATTGCACAGGTCGCCCGAAATGCCCGCCTAACACGCGCAAGATTGCCGGAAATCGGGCGTTGGAGCGCAGCCCGACCCGATTTTTCAGGCGGGTTCCAGCCACGGGGGCAGACGGTCGAGCCCGATTAAATCTTCGTAACCCTGACGTGGCCGGACCAGTGCGAACGCCTCGCCGCGCACCATCACCTCAGGCACGAGGGGGCGCGTGTTGTAGGTCGAGGCCATGACCGCGCCGTAGGCGCCCGCCGTCATCACCGCCATCAGATCGCCGGAGCGGAACGGCGGCAGGTTGCGATCCAGAGCCAGGTAGTCCCCCGTTTCGCAGACGGGTCCGACGATATCCTGCTGCACGGGCGGCGTGCTCAAGAGCTGCTCGTCGACGGGCAGGATGTCGTGATGCGCTTCGTAAAGCGTGGGACGAATGAGATCGTTCATGGCGCCGTCGACGATCGTGAATGTGCGGTCCACTCCCTCCTTCACGAAGACGACGCGCGTGACGAGAATGCCGGCATTGCCGACGATCATGCGACCGGGTTCGAGTATGATCTTGAGGCCCAGGTCACCGAGCGTCTCCTTGACCAGCGCTGCATAAAGTTCGGGATGGGGCGGCGCTTCGGCCTGATGGCGATAGGGGATACCGAGGCCGCCGCCCAGATCGAGGTGTTCGAGTTCATGTCCGGTCGCCCGCAGATCGAGCACGAGGTCGCGCATCAGGCGGAATGCGTCACGGAACGGCGCCAGGTCGGTGATCTGGCTGCCGATGTGCATGTGAATGCCGGTCGCCGCGATGCCCGGAAGCGTGCGCGCCTCGGCATACAATGAGGCCGCATCGTTGAAGGGAATACCGAACTTGTTTTCCGATTTGCCGGTGGAGATCTTTGCGTGCGTCTTGGCGTCGACATCGGGATTGACGCGCAGCGCAACGCGCGCGGTCCTGCCCAATTCGTCGGCGACGCTGGAGAGCGCGCGCAGTTCGGGTTCGCTTTCGACGTTGAAACCGAGGATGCCTTCGGACAATGCATAGGCCATCTCGTCGCGGGTCTTGCCGACGCCGGCGAAAATGATCTTGTCGGCTGGCACGCCGGCCTTGCGCGCGCGGCGCAACTCGCCTTCGGAGACGACATCCATGCCGGCGCCCATGCGCGCCATGGTGGTCAGCACGGCCTGATTGGAGTTCGCCTTGACGGCGAAGCAGATGAGGGCGTTCTGGCCGCGGAAGGCCGCGCTCAGGACCTGATAGTGGCGCTCCAGTGTCGCTGTCGAATAGCAGTAGAACGGCGTGCCGACAGCCTTGGCGATGTCGTCGATGGAGACGTCCTCGGCATGGAGAATGCCATTCTTGTACGTGAAATGATGCATGAGAACCGATGTGTGTGCTGCCGGGACGCGCGGGTCTGGATGAGCTATTAGGGGAGCGGGGGCGCAAGCGCAATGCACGACGCCGTCAAAGGCTCGGAGATCGGCTCATGACAAGGTTGGATCAGGCGGGCACGGGCGCCCATGCCGACATGGCGGCGCTGGTTAACGCGCGACTTGACCGCGTGCCGCTGCACCGCCACGCACTGACGGCGGCGGGGCGGGCTTGGGTGATCGAGGCGGTCAAGGACCAGGACGCGCTACTGGCAGCCGCGGAGCACTTTGCGGCGTTCCCCTATGGCCTCCTGCTGTGGGAGTCCGCCATCGTGATGGCGGATGCGCTCACCGGGCTTGGCCCGCTTGCGGGCAAGCGTGTGCTGGAACTTGGTGCAGGCGTGGGGTTTGCCGGACTGGCAGCGCGGCATCTGGGTGCGGCGGTGCTGCAGACAGATCATGCGGACGAAGCGCTGGAGCTGTGCCGCCGCAATGCTGCGCTCAACGGGATCGACGGCATCGCGTACGCATTTGCCGACTGGGCGAGGTGGGATGTACCGGGTCAGTTCGACGTCATCGTCGGCTCGGATATTCTCTACGATGGTTCCGCGCACGGGATGATTGCAGACGTGCTGACGGCGAGCCTCGGCGCGGGCGGGGTGGCGGTGCTGACCGATCCCGGCCGCACGGCTACTGCCTTTTTCATCCGCGACATGACGGCAGCGGGCTGGCGCATCACGCAGCGCAAACAGCGCATCGATGCGATCCATCCCGTGCGGGCCGGCGAGGCCGTCGAGGTTGCGGTGATGACGATCCGGCGGGCTTGATCCCGGCGATCAACGCAGCAAGGGATCGAGCAGGAAGTCGCGGTGCGGCTTGGGCGGCGCCGACGATTTCGGACCATTGTCGGCGGCTTCCGGCGAGGTAGCCTCGCCCTGGGCTTTGGCCTCTTTGGGGGCTTCGAGCGAACCGCGCACGCCGCAGGCCGCCAGCAAGAGCGGCAGCAGCACGACGACGGCGGCTTTCTTGAGCGCCTGAGACATCAAATCCCTCATTTCCCCGGGGCACCTGGACCAGCGTCGAAGGCCGTCCCAACGGCGGCCTGCAACCGCTCGGCCAATACCCATCAGGCCCTTCCCAGCGGGAATAAGGCCTTGGTCAGCGGTTCTACCCTGCCTTGCCGGCCTTTTCCAACCGCTTGAGCCAGGACTTGGCCATTTTGACGACGTTCTGTGGCGCCGTTCCCCCATGGCTTTTGCGGCTCTTGACCGAATCCTCAACGGAAAGCACCGAAAAAACGTCCTTGGTGATGCGCTTTTCTACCTTCTGCATGGCTTCCAGCGGCAATTCTGTCAGGTCGACGCCCTGTTCTTCGGCGGCTTTGACGATGGCGCCGGTGACGTGGTGGGCCTCTCGGAAGGGCATCTTGAGGTTGCGCACGAGCCAATCGGCCAGATCAGTGGCTGTCGAAAACCCGCTGCCGGCGGCGGCGGCCATACGCTCGGGCACCGGTGTCATGTCAGCGACCATGCCGGCCATGGCGGCGACGGCCACCGCATAATTCTCAAACGCGTCGAAGGTCTGCTCCTTGTCCTCCTGCATGTCCTTGGAATAGGTCAGCGGCAGGCCCTTCATGACCATGGTCAGGCCCTGGAACGCCGCGGCGATGCGACCGACCTTGGCGCGGCACAGTTCGGCGGCGTCCGGGTTGCGCTTCTGCGGCATGATGGACGAACCCGTCGTCCACTTGTCCGACAGCTTCACGAAACCGAACTGCGGCGTCATCCAGATGACGATCTCTTCGGCGAGCCGCGAAAGGTGCGTCGCCGAGATGGTGGCGGCGGCCAGCGCCTCCAGCGCGAAATCGCGATCGGCAACGCTGTCCAGCGAAT
>CAZDNY010000390.1:0-3802 GCA_964506885.1 uncultured Hyphomicrobiaceae bacterium
CCCCAGATCACCATGCCGCCGAGCAGGATGGCCGTGGTGGGCGAGCCGGGAATGCCGAGCGTCATCATGGGCAGCATCGAGCCGGTCGATGCGGCATTGTTGGCAGATTCGGGTGCTGCGACGCCGGAGATTTCACCCTTTCCATATTTTTCCGGATGGTCGGAGAAGCTCTTGGTCAATCCGTAGGCCATCAGCGCGGCAGGCGTTGCGCCGGCGGCCGGCAATACGCCGACGAAGTAGCCGAGGAGCGATGAAAAGGTCATCGTTTTCCAGCTCGACTTCAGCTCGCGCAAAGCCGCGCCCAGACGTGAGAACGTGAAGCGGTTCGATGCGATTTCGACCTTGCCGCGCGACGTCTCCAGCGTCCAAAGCATCTCGCCGATGCCGTAGATGCCGATGGCAAGGACGATGAAGGAGATGCCTTTGTAGAATCCCTGCAGGTCGAAGAAGATCAGGCGCGGGCGTCCGGAGATGTTGTCGAGGCCGACGGTCGACAGCACGAGACCGAACAGGATCATGAAAATCGTCTTTGGGATGTCGTCGCCGCCCAGGCCGACGAAGGTGGCGAACGCCAGCACCATCAGGGCGAACGTCTCCTGCGGACCAAAGCGCAAGGCGAAATCGGCAAGCGGGGGAGCGAACAGCGTGAACAGGATCACGGAAATGGTGCCGCCGACAAAGGACGCGACAGCAGCCGCGACAAGCGCGAAGTCGGCCTTGCCCTGCATGGCCATGGGGCGCCCGTCGAATGTCGTCGCCACCGCAGTCGACGCGCCGGGGATGCCGAGCATGATGGACGAGATCGCACCACCGTACATGGCACCGTAGTAGATCGCGGCGAGGAAGATGATGGCGGCGGTCGGTGGCACGAAGAACGTGATCGGCAGCAGGATCGCGACGCCATTGACGGAGCCCAGTCCGGGCATGGCGCCCATGAACAAACCGAGCAAGCAGCCCAATGCCATCATGCCGAGATTGAATGGCTGGAAGGCGATGCCAAATCCGTCGATCAGGTGTGAAAGCAGTTCCATGGTGATCTCGCGGTCCCTGCCTGGGGGCTTATTGCTGCATCGGGCCGAACTGTGACGGAGCCTGGTGCGGTTTGTTCTTACGGATCAGTAGACGAACATCTTGTAGAGCGGGATGAAGAGCGGTTCGCTCCACCCCTTCGGCAGCAGGATCTTCATGCCGGACTCGAACAGGAAGAAGATGAAGATAGGGATGGCGATCGAGACGAAGATCGTGGTCGGCCAGGAGATCTTGCCGAATATGCCGACGTAGAAGATCAGGAACAGGAACATGGCGGCATAAGCGCCGATGAAGTGGGTCGCCAGCAGCATGGCGAAGATCGAGCCGACCGTCACGAAGACCATCTTGGTCGTGTAGGCATCCATGAATGGCTCGGTCGAGCGTCCCTGGGGTGTGATGCCCCGCCAGCCGCGCCAGAAAATCCAGATTGCGCAGATGAGCATGCCGGCCGACAGCCAGAACGGCGCGGCCCCCGATCCCGGTCCCTTCTTGGGAACCCAGCCGATCTGCAGCGGCGGGATCTGCGACATGTACATGAGGTAGATCGAGAAGGCCGCCAGTATGGCGGCGAAGATCAGCTCAGCTTTGCGCATGCAGCTCTCCCGTCCACGCTTTGGGGCGCGGCTCAAGTCGTGCGTTGATGTGTTGGTTCGATCGGCAACTCCGGGCGGGACTGAAGTCGTCCCGCCCGGACCTGTTTGCCGGATGCGAGATCTTACTTGATCTCGCCCATTTCCTTGAGAAGCGCCGCGTGGGCCGCCTTCTCGTCGGCGAAGTACTTCTTCAGGTCGTCTCCGGTCAGCAGCGAGCACTGCAGAGCGTTCTTTTTGCAGTAGCCTTTCCACTCTTCCGAATCGAAGACCTTCTTGAATACGCCGACATAGTAATCGGCGACCTCTGGCTTGATGCCGCCGGGTGCGACGACCGAGCGCTGCATGCGGTAGACCAGATCCTTGCCCAGCGACTTGAAGGTCGGCGGACTGCCGACTTCGGCGATCGGGTCATTGGTCAGCGATGCAAGCGCGCGAACCTTGCCGGCCTGCATGAAGCCAATGGCTTCCGATGGGTTGTTGACAGTCGAGTCGACGTGCTTGCCAACGAGATTGGCTGCCACCGTGCCGCCGCCCTTGAAGGGGACATAGGTTGTCTTGATCCCGTAGGCTTTCTCGAGCATGGCAGTGACGAGGCTGTCTTCCTGACCGGTGCCGGTTCCGCCCATCTTCCAGGCGGTGCCCTTCTCCTTGACCGCCTTGACATAGTCGTCGACGGACTTGATGTCGGAGTCGGCGTTGACCCACAGGACGAACGTGTCCTCTGCCAGACGGGCGATTGGTGTGAACTCCTCGACATTGACGCCGATGCCCGGGTTGCGCAGCGGCGTGGTGTAGTAGGAATTCAGCGTGGCCATGATCACGTGATCATTGCCGGCGTTGTCCTTGAGGTAGCGCAGTGCGTCCGCGCCAGATCCGCCGCCCTTGTTGATCGGAATGAAGGGCACTTCGGCGTACTTGTTCTTCTCGATGATGGACTGGATGAAGCGCGCCAGTTTGTCGGCGCCGCCGCCTTGACCTGCCATGACGACGAACTCGACCGGCTTGACCGGTTTCCATTCGGCAGCGGCAGGCATCGCGCCGGCCACGGCGAGCGTCAGAACGCTGGCCGTCCCGAGCCCGAAAGCACCGCGACGTGAAAATGTCATCCTATTTCCTCCGTTTACGTTTCCTATGTCCCAGCTTCTGGTTAGAGCCGAACGCATTTGCATGCGACCGCCTCATCCAGGTATTTTATGGTCGCTGTGTCGACCCATTTATGGCGAGTTGTCTGCGCGCCTTATGTGGTCGACAGTATGCCAAGCTGGGCGATCTTGCAATTCGGAAAGTTAAAGTCGCAACGTCCTATCTCGACCGGCCTCGGTTTCGTTTGCTTTTCGATGTGCGCAGTGTGCAATTTTTTTCTTCGTCACGGCGGGTGCTTAGCCGTAACACTGCGTTGGGGCCGGCGCGATGCGATTGTCGTTGCGGATAGGCATACAACGGCTTTTGGGCCTGTTCCACGCCCGTCCTTCCGTGGTATACCAGAGCACGCCGTGGCCTCGATAACGCCGGGGCCTTGACCGGTGCTGATCGAACCGTTGCGATGCTGCTGGCGATACGGCGCAAGGCCGGTCTCGACGCAGGGGTCCAACGGGGGTATCAGGCCGGTGTCGCCCCACCGGGAAATCCCGGGACTGTGGACATGCGTATGCGGCAACAATAACGAGATGGTGCGCGGCCCACTCGCGGCGCAACAGCGGAGCCCAAGGGATGAATCTGCACGAGTTCCAAGCCAAGGAACTCCTGTCGCGATTTGGTGTGCCGGTCCCGAGGGGGCGGGTCAGCGACGATGGTGCCGGGGCTGCGCGCGTTGCCGAGCGGCTCGGTTTTTCGCGTTTCGTTGTCAAGGCCCAGGTTCACGCAAGCGATCGTCTGGGGCGCGGCGGCGTGCGCTTTTCGATGTCGCCACAAGGTGTCGGTGAAACGGTCGATCACCTTCTCAAGCTGCCATTCACACGTGACGACAGTCTGAGACAGGGCGAGCGCGTGCGCTGGGTGCTGGTGGAGGAAGCGATCGCGGCGATGCAGCTGTTTTATGCTGCTGTCTACCTTGATGCGGCGCGCGGAGCGTTGACCCTGCTGGCCAGTGCTGCCGGCGGTGCAGCAATCGAGCGGCGTGCGGCTGCGGACGATGCGGTGATAAAGTCGATCACCCTGAAGATCGATGGCGAGCGCGCGGG
>CAZDNY010000391.1:0-3786 GCA_964506885.1 uncultured Hyphomicrobiaceae bacterium
AGCCGGCGATGTCCGACCCCGCCGCGCTCTTCGAGTTCCCGCCGGAATGCCCGTTCGACCTTTTCCGGAAGCTCCGGACCGCAAATGAAATAGCGCAGGTAGCGCAGGAACTCCGGCTGCTCGTAGACGGCGTCGCCGCTGGCACCCGCATCCTGCAGGACATCGCGCACCGATCCTGGCCCGGCGACATTGTGCTCGCTGTCCTCGAAGAAGCGGAGCCGGTGCTCGGGAATGGCGGCACGCTCGAAAAGAGAAACGGCAAGAATGCGCGCCAACTCCGCGTTGTTGGAAGCGCGCTCGCCTTCGAGTGCGTCATGGTCCGGCGGAAAAACGATCGAATCGAAAAGCGCGATCTCGAAATCCGTCAGGTGAATATCCATGAAGCGGGTCCGCTGATATTGGGGGAAGATCGTTCTCCGCACGCGTCGCGCGCAGGAGAACGACCCTACCCCATATCACTCCGCCTTGGTCCGCGACTTGGCGTCACCCAACGAGTAGAGGTTCTGCAGAAGCGCATCGAGTCCGCCCGCACCCTGTCCGGTGTGCAGGTCGATGCGCCCCACCTTCTCGACGAGCTTTTCCAGCGCCTCCAACTCCTTCAGGCGCAAAAGCAGCGGATTGTCCTCCATCAGCCGCGAGGTGTTGAGCAGCGAGCGCGTCGCCGCCGTCTCTTCCTGCCGGCGAATGAGGTTGGCCTTCGCCACCCGCTCGGCTTCCACCACCTTGTTCAGAAGCTCGCGCACGTCACCCGGTAGGATCACATCCTTGACGCCGATCTCCTTGACCTCCGCGCCCAGCGCAGCCGCGCGGTCCTTGACGAACGCACGGACTTCCTCGTCGATGGTGTCGCGCGCCGCCAGGATGTCGTCGAGCGTGCGCGTCGCCACTGCCTCGCGGATCGCGAACTGCACCAGTCGATAGAGCGTGCCCGGTACGTCGCCCGACGCCAACACCGCCTTTTCCGGATCGACGATCTGGTAGAACGCCGTCAGCGTCACGCGCACACCGACACGGTCCTTGGTCAGGATCTCCTGCGCGGTGATTTCGAGCGGCTGCGGGCGCAGATCAACCTTCGCAACCTTCACCGTGCGGCCCACCTGCCAGAACGCATGCCGCCCCGGCGGCAGCCGCCCTTCGAGCTTGCCGTCGACCATCAGCAGGCCGGCCTCGTGCGCCTCGACCACGGCGTTGACCGCAATCGGCACGCGGTTGAGGTCGAGCCGGTCGAGGTGACGCTTGGCGATGCGCATGTCGGCCGCCGTGTCGATCGTCTCGACATCGACCTGCGTCAGCGTCTTCCAGAACGCGCGCGTCGAATTCGGCAGCACCAGATGCCTGGGCTCGCCATCGAACGAAACAATCGCGACCTCTGTCGGCCCGGCCTGCACGATTGCGAAATGCTTGTCCGCCAGGGCTGCTTGTGTCTTTTCCATCAGCAAGGCGCGCTCAGCGGGAATTTCTGCACGCACGACTTTGAATACGTCGGCGCTCAACTTGCCAGCCGGATCAATCGAGCGCACCCGCCCCGGCTCCAGCAGCCGCACGAAGCAGCCGTCGCGATAAAGAAAACCGCGCTCGTCGTCCTTCACGACGACATCGAAAATCAAACCATAGCGGCGCATCACCTGCGCTCCTTCTTCAAACGATCATCGAACGTGCAACAAGGCTCTCCAGGCAGACCCCGACGGGTTGCCGGCTGCTGGCCACACGAGAAACACGGGCCCGCGCTTGAGGCCGAACGCTCCGCCTTACACCGAGGGCTGCGGCACGCCCGCCCGAAAGCGGAACGCACCGGGGCCAGCGGCTCCGGCTTCGCGCGCGGCCGGTATCCGCGCGGGCACAGGGCGCCCCCGTGCTTGCCCTTCCCGCCTCACCGTCCGCCGAAGCTTCGGGATCAGCGCGTCGGGCGGGTCAGCAACCGGCTTCCCTCAGGTGGAGGTCTCTCGACCAGGAATGGCTTTACAGGCCATGTGCAACGCAGGAGTTGAACCCGCGACCGACAGATCCAAAATCTGTTGCTCTCCCACTGAGCTAGTTGCTGGCGAAGCTGAAAGGAATCGAACCTCCGACCTCCCGGCTCATGCCGGGCGCTCTCCCACTGAGCTACAGCCTCTTCCCCAAGACGCGGAACACGCCCTCCGCAGGGCGGCGCGCGCCAGCCGGGTCTCGACGAGCCCGGACACATGGCGTCACAGGGGAGCGCCACAGATAATACGAATGCGGCAAAATTGCACGCGCTTGCTTTCGCAGCCGCTTCCCCCCTAGACTCGTGAGAAACCATACGTCCGGAACATGGCCCGCGCGCCGGACCGATAATGACGCGCAGCCGGCGGCCACATCGGCTGGCCGAACTTCGGATTGCACATCCAGTATGTACGCCCCGCCTGAATTCTTTTCTGAACCGGTCCTGATTGCGTTCGCCGTCTGCGCCGCGGCCGCTGCCTCGACTGTCCTTGGATCGATCTTCGTGCTGCGCGCCAATCAGGCCAACCCGCGGCTGCTCGCCTTCGGCCTCGCCTTCGCCGGCGGCGCCATGGTCTACGTCTCGCTCGTCGAGATATTCAACAAGTCTGTCATCGCCTTCTCCGCCAGCTACGGAGACAAGACCGGCTACGCCTATGCCACGCTCGCATTCTTCGCCGGCGTCCTGATGCTGGCCATCATCGACCGCGTCATCCCAAATCCTCACGAAGGCATGGACGAACGCGAAGTGCTCCACGAGCACGGCCATCATCACAGTGGCGTCGCAACACCGAATGTTGCCCGCGTCGGGCTGCTCGCCGCCGCCGCCATCACCGCGCACAACTTCCCCGAAGGCTTGGCGACATTCTTTGCCACTCTCGACAATCCCGTCGTCGGCCTGCCGCTTGCCATGGCGATTGCGATCCACAACATCCCCGAAGGCGTCTCGATCGCCATCCCTGTCTATTACGCCACCGGCAGCCGCGCCAAGGCCGTCGGCGCGACAGTCATTTCAGCAGCCGCCGAACCTGCTGGCGCGTTGATCGGCTATTTGCTGCTCGCCCCCTTCTTGACCCAGGCCGTTTTCGGCGCGGTCTTCGGCGTCATTGCCGGCGTCATGGTCTTCTTGGCAATCGACGAGCTGATGCCCGAGGCCAAGCGCTATTCGAAGGGCCATGAAGCCGTGTACGGCATGGTCATCGGCATGGCAGCACTGGCACTCTCGCTCGTGCTCTTCAAGTGACTGAAAGGCGTCACTTCCGCAATCTTCTCCCCAAGCGTTGACGAACATCAACCACAAGGGTTGAAGGTCAGGCCTAGCAGGGCTACGTCGATAACGACGGAGGCCCTGTCATGACACGTCTTTCCAGCCCGCACGACGCGCTTCAGCCTCATTACGACGTCGTTGTCGTCGGCTCCGGCTATGGCGGCGGCGTTGCAGCGTCACGGCTCGCGCGCGCAGGCAAACGCGTTGCCGTTCTGGAACGCGGGCGCGAGGTTCTGACAGGCGAGTTCCCCGCACGCTTTCCCGACCTCAAGAACGAAATGCAGATCCGCTGCCGCAAGATGTCGAGCGGCCCCGAAACCGCACTCTATGACGTCCGCCTGGGCGAGGACATGCACGTCCTCGTCGGATGCGGTCTGGGCGGCGGATCACTCGTCAACGCCGGCGTGTCCCTGCGTCCCGACGCCCGTGTCTTCGCTGACGAAGTCTGGCCCGGCCAGATTCGCCAGGACGGTCTGCTCGATGAAGGCTATGCCCGCGCCGAAAGGTGGCTCGCCCCGGCGAGCGACCCGCGCGCTGCCGAGTTGGTGAAGTACAGA
>CAZDNY010000392.1:0-3751 GCA_964506885.1 uncultured Hyphomicrobiaceae bacterium
GTCACCAATACGGCAGTGGCACAGCAGGTCACGGGGAATCCAGGATCTCCGAGTGCCACTACGACAATCGACGGGTCTCAGCTTCCTGCGCCTCCGCAGAAATTTGGGGGAAAAATCGAACGAGAGGCAACGAAATCTCAGCCGTATTGGCCCCCGCGCATCGTTCCACCCAACGGCGCACCGAATGTCCTGCTGATCATAACCGACGATTCAGGTTACGGGGTTCCGAGCACGTTCGGGGGCGTTATTCCCACGCCAGCGCTTGATCGGATTGCTCAGGAAGGATTGCGCTTTACGAATTTTCACTCGACAGCACTTTGCTCGCCCACGCGTGCCGCGCTGATCACGGGCCGCAACCATCATTCCGTTGGCTATGGTGTCATTGCCGAACAGGCGACCGGCTATCCAGGCTACGATAGCCTGATCACCAAGGATAAAGCCACAGTGGGCCGGATTCTCAAAGACAACGGTTACCGCACGGCTTGGTTTGGCAAGAACCACAACACGCCTGAATATCAGGCCAGTCAGGCCGGCCCGTTCGACCAGTGGCCGACTGGAATGGGGTTCGAATATTTCTACGGTTTCATGGGCGGTGACACGAACCAATGGCAGCCCGGCAACCTCGTGCGCAACACGACGCCCATTCATCCCTATGAGGGTAAGCCCGGTTGGAATTTGATGACCGCGATGGCCGACGATGCAATCGACTATATGAACCGCATCCATGCTTTGTCGCCTGAGCAGCCGTGGCTGATCAAATTTGCTCCCGGCGCCACCCATGCGCCTCATCATCCCACCAAAGAGTGGGTTGAGAAGATCAAGTCGATGAATTTGTTTGATGATGGTTGGAACAAGCTGCGCGAGACGATCTTCGAAAATCAGAAGAAGCTTGGGGTCATCCCGCAGAACGCGAAGTTGACGCCGTGGCCCAAGGATCTGCTGAAGGAATGGGATCAGCTTTCAGACGACGAAAAGAAATTGTTCATTCGCCAGGTGGAGGTCTTTGCAGCTTATACCGCCTACTGCGACCATGAGATCGGGCGGGTGATCCAGGCCGTCGAGGACCTTGGCAAGCTCGACAATACGCTCATCATCTATATCAATGGCGACAATGGCACGAGTTCTGAGGGCCAGCCTAATGGCACTCCGAACGAGGTTGCCATGTTCAACCAAATTAATCCGTCGGTCGAAGACCAGCTCAAGTATTTCTACGATGTCTGGGGCACGGACCGGACCTACAATCACATGGCAGTTGGTTGGGCGTGGGCTTTCGACACACCCTTCTCCTGGACCAAGCAGATCGTTTCGCACTTCGGCGGAACCCGGCAAGGCATGGCGATCTCCTGGCCGAAGGTCATCAAGGATAAGGGAGGTGTCCGCCACCAATTTCATCACGTGATAGATATTGTGCCGACAATCCTGGAGGCTGCAGGCGTGAGCCAGCCCAACTTGGTGGATGGCATTAAGCAGAGCCCGATCGAAGGCGTCAGCATGATGTACACGTTCGAAAAGAAGAACGCGGACGCTCCTTCTACGCGCAAGACGCAGTATTTCGAAATGTTCGCAGATCGAGCGCTCTATCACGATGGCTGGATCGCAAGCACCAAGGTGCTGCGTCCGCCTTGGGTGACGATCGCAAAATTGCCGGACGTGAATGACTACCCTTGGGAGCTCTACGATCTGCGCAACGACTGGACCCAGTATGAAGACGTTGCTGCGAAGCACCCCAAGAAGCTGAAGGAACTCCAGGAGCTTTTCTGGGAGGAGGCAAAAAAATATCAGGTGCTGCCGCTCGATAATTCGGTGGTCGGGCGCCTGATCACACCGCGCCCGAGTCTGTCTGCGGGCAGGTCGGAGTTCACATGGACCCGACCGCTAACAGGCACGCCGAATGGCGACGCCCCTAGCGTCCTCAACGCGTCCTACACATTCCAGGCGGCCGTGGAGATACCCGAAGGTGGTGCGGAGGGCGTGCTCATCACACCAGGTGGGCGGTTCGGCGGTTACGGTTTCTACGTGCTCAAGAACAAGCCCGTGTTTCTCTGGAATCTCGTCGATTTGAAGCGGGTGCGGTGGGAAGGCCCCGAACTCACGCCAGGCAAGCATGAGATAGAATTCGATTTCAAGTACGACGGTCTCGGCGCCGCTACGATGGCCTTTGGCGATTATAGCGGGATCGGCAAAGGTGGCACCGGCGAACTGAAGGTCGATGGAAAGGTCGTCGCTACCGAGAAAATGGAGCATTCTCTCCCCTTCATCCTGCAATGGGATGAGGCGCTCGATATCGGTTCGGACACGGGCTCGCCCGTTGACGACAACGACTATTCCACGCCATTCGCATTTACTGGCAAACTTGAAAAAATTACCCTGACCATCGACCGTCCAAAGCTCAGCCCTGAAGACGTCAAGCGGTTGAAGGATACAGCGCGTGCGGCGGGCGATGGGCCGTCGGTCGGCGCAGACGAGGCCTCACCAAAGGCCAGTCCAACCGTGCAGGTCTCAAGCAACGTGGGATTAAGCCTCAAGGAGAAGATAGGGCTGCGCATTGACAAGATGCATGGCTGCCGAAAACTGGCGGAAGCACAGGGCTTAAATGTTGCTGAGAGAATTCAATACATCCGAAAGTGCATGCAGGAGTGACGCCATCTACGTAGCACGCGGGCTCGCCGGAAAACCTCTCCGGAGGTGGAGCGTCGCAGATTTATGGATCTCTTTGTCGATCGGCATGCCGGAGATAAGCGGCTGCTGCACATGCTGCGCGACCAAATGAGTTCGGGCTGCGTGATGCCCCGACAGTCCAATTCGATAACCGCAATGCGCTGCGATAAGGGAGACGAAGGCAATGTTGGTGCATTTGCTCGGTCGGGCCCGTGTTATGATTGGATCTTTGGCAATGATGATCTCATTCGCAACAACATCGGTTCCGGTCCTGGCGGAGAATGAGGGTCCAGTTGCCGTGCTGAAGGCGATGACGGACTACGTGAAGGGCCAAGACAATATCTCGGTCGTCGCTGACACGGACATTGAGGTCGTCACATGGCCAAAAACTTAGTTGCCTTGGAAAATTTTGCACAGCAAGGATGAGACCATCCAAATCCGTGCGTCTCAGCCACACGAGTGTTGTACGCCGGCACAGAGTCGGCTTGGGGTCAGAACTCACGTTCTGCTGATCGCGCGCCAACAGACGCGGTGAGCCTGAAAGCAGTCGCCGACTGCTGGAATCCATCACTGGCGTGATGCGCTGCAGCGATTCTGGCGGCGACGACAACCGACTTGGGAAGCACGGAAAGCACATCTCGTCTGATCGTCCGTCCGTCGCATCGGTCGGTATTGGCCCGTTGCGCAGATAAGAACGAAAGCGGTCTCGGGGGCTAAGCTGCCGCACGTGCCAAACGCGACCACAGCGCAACTCTTCTGCACCGCACATTGTGGTCGATCTATTGCCCGGCAACATTGCGACACCAGTGTTGAGCCGCTGCACTTCGTCAGCAGTGGGTCACCAAGAGCCGTTTCCCGCGCCCAAACTACGACTGCAGCGCCCTCAGCAACGGACGTCATCGGCGCGCATAATAGTCTCGTCAACGAGCAACCGGCGGATGACTGCTCGTGGGATCGATTGCCGCTCGCCGGTCGAGCTCCGGGTGCCGCACTCCAATGCATGCCTAGCGTTCTGTCGCGGTTACAGTCGAAGTGGTCCGATACCGACCGTCAGGCTTCCGACGCGACGGGCCATAAGCAAAAGTGCGCCGAA
>CAZDNY010000393.1:0-3743 GCA_964506885.1 uncultured Hyphomicrobiaceae bacterium
GGCCTGCTCTACGACGAGACGGCGCTCGCAGGTGCCTGGGATCTGGTCAAGGACTGGACCCGCGAGGAACGCGACGCCTTGCGCCGGGACGTCCCCCGCCTCGCCCTGCAGACGCCCTTCCGCCAGCGCACCGTGCGCGAGGTGGCAGAAGAGGTCCTCACCCTGTCGCGCTTCGGCCTGCGAAACCGCCGCTGCCTTGACCGTCTGCTGGAGGACGAGACGATCTACTTGGCGCCTCTTGAGGATGCTGTTGCACGCGGCAGGACGTGTGCCGATGAACTCCTCGAGCGCTATCAAGGCCGCTGGCAGGGCAGTATCGAGCCGCTCTTCTCCGAGTTCGCCTTTTAGGGCTGCGAGCTGTCGAAAGGTGTCTGCAACTCGTGGGTTTCGTGCGTTTTCAGCACAGGCGTCGCCATTTGAACGCTGATCCTTCAGCTTCCATTCATCCGCGATCCACTAGCGTCTCCAATCGGAGAAGGGGCTCGCAGTTGCGCGGCGGATTTGGCGTCGGTGTGGAGACACGGCACAGGCCACTGGCAGCAGCGTTGAATTGGCGGCAAGTAAGTGGAGGTCTGTTTGACCTTACGATCCCATATCTCAGCAGCTCTCGTGGCGGTGGCTTGTGCGGCAGCCCTGCTGACGGCTGTGCCGGCGCCTGCCGAGGCCAACGCGTGTGCCTCGCGTTGCCGTGCGCAGCACAACCAGTGCCGCATCGCCACCAAGGGTAGCTCGAGCTGCGATGCACAGCTGCAGCGCTGCCTGCAGGGCTGCCTGCGCCGTTGACCCGCCAGGCACCCAGCGGCCGCCCTGTCGCCCCCACAACCTGTCGCCCCCCAAAAGCAGCGTCGAACCCGCCAAACGCCCCCGGCCGGCTCTCCTTGCCGCGTGAGCGCCACTCACCCCGCGATGACCACACACAGATTGCGGGGCCCGTGCGCGCCGATCACGATCTTGCCGCCGATGTCGGCGGTGCGTGATGGGCCCGAGATGTAGTTGAGCGTCCGCGGCATGTCTTTGGGCCCGAACGCCGCGCGCACGAGGCCAACCGCGTCCTCGTAGCTGCCGACGATCGTTTCGCGCGCGACGACGATGATATGTGTTGCCGGAACGAACGCCAGCGTCACCGGGTTGTCGCCGCCTGCCGCGATCACCAGCGTTCCCGTCTCCGCGATGCCGGCGAGCGCGTGGCTGAGTCCCGCCGCGTCGTCCGCTTCCGCCGCGCCGCGATCGATGGCAAGCCCCGCGTCACCCCAGGGCATCGCCGCAAGGCGCGCGTCATCGCCGAGCCGCAGGCGCGCCGCCAGTTCAGTCTTTTTCAAATAGTCGGCAATGGCACCGGGGACCTTGTCGGGCGCGCCAACCTCGATCACGGTCGCAAGCTGACCTTCCAGATAGCTGCGGAACAAGGCCACGAGTGAAGCCGCGTCACCCTTGGCCCTTTCCGGCACCAGCGTTGCAGCGTGCGCGGCAATGCGCGCTTCCGCAGCGCCGATGCGTGCCCCATCATGCGCGGTCGCATTGAGTGACCGGCGAATCCGTCCCAGGATGGCCGAGCGCGCAGAACTCATCTGGGCACCCCGCGTTGCGTTTCCGCCCACAGCTGCTGGAACGTTCGGCCCTCGGGCGCAGCCAGATCACGGTGTTTGGTCCAGCCTCCGGCAAGTGGCAGCCAGGTGAGCCGCCCGCGCCCGCGCCCCGCCGCGCCCAGCAGCGCCGCTCCAAACCGCATTGCCAGGTGATAGAGCCGTGGCCGCTTGGCGAGCCCCGCCCAGGCTTTGAGCGCCATCCGCTGCATCAACGGCGGCTGGCCCGCTTCGAAGTCCGCTTCGCGCCAGTGACGCATCAGCTTGGGCAGGGGAATACGCATTGGACAGACGCTCTCGCAGCGACCGCAAAAGGTCGAGGCGTTGGGCAGGTTGGCGCCCGCACCGATGCCGATCAGCGCCGGCGTCAGGACAGCACCGATCGGGCCCGGATAGACCCACCCGTAGGCATGTCCGCCGACCGCGCCGTAGACCGGACAATGGTTCATGCACGCCCCGCAGCGGATGCAGCGCAGGACTTCGCGGAACTTCGTGCCGAGTAGCTCCGCGCGTCCGTTGTCGAGCAGTACGACGTGATAGGCCTCCGGCCCGTCGACATCGCCCGGTCGCCGCGGCCCCGTCGAGAGCGTCGCGTAGGTGGTGCACTCCTGCCCCGTTGCCGAGCGCGCCAGCAGCCGCAGGATCGTGGCAAGGTCCTCGCGTGTTGCCAGCACCTTGTCGATCGAGGTGATGACGATGTGCACACGCGCCAGCGATTGCGTCAGGTCGCCATTGCCTTCATTGGTCACGATCACCGACGAGCCCGTTTCCGCAATCAGGAAGTTGGCGCCCGTGATACCGACGTCGGCGGCGAGAAATTTCTGCCGCAGCACGCGGCGCGCTTCGTCCACCAGATCGGCCGGTTCGACGAGTTGGCGATCCTTGGGCAAATCCTGATGCACGCGCCGGAAATCGGCCTCGACCTGATCCTGTGTCAGGTGAATGGCGGGTGCGATGATGTGGCTTGGCGTTTCATGTCGGATCTGCAGGATGTATTCGCCCAGATCCGTTTCGACCACCTCCATGCCGGCGGCTTCGAGCGCGTCGTTGAGCCCGATCTCCTCGGAGATCATCGACTTGCCCTTGGTAACGAGCTTGGCACCTTCCGCCTTGCAGATTTCGACGATCAGGCGCCGCGCGTCCGCCGCCGTCTCCGCCCAGTGCACGTGCGCGCCGGCGGCTGTGGCGTTCTTCTCGTAGGTCTCCAGGTAGACGTCCAGCAGCTCCAGCGTTTCATTGCGCAGATCGCGGCCGACATCGCGCAGGCTCTCGAACTCCGGCAGCTTGTCGCGCGCCGCCGCGCGCTGGGCGACGAGCCCGCCAGGCAGCCCGCCAAGCGCCTTTTGCAGCTGCGCGTCCTTCAGAGCTTCGCGGGCGTTGTCCTTGAACTGGGGCGTCTCGATGCGCATGGCGCTTGTGCGTATCCTTGCCGCTGTTGTCGTTGATCGCCGTCCGTCAGCGCAACCAGCTGCGATAGACGGGATCAGCGTCCTTCATGTCCTCATAAAGCCACACCATGCGGTCCACGAACCACATCTTGGCAAGCCACGATAGGCTGCCCGCGCCCGCTGTCCAAGCCAGATTGTTGGCGACAGCCCCGGCTAGGGCGGCAACGAAGGCCACGCCAGCAAGCCCTGACAGCAACGCCGCCGCCCGCGCGTGATGGGTCGGGATCGGCACGGCACCCCGGTTGAGCCAGACACGCTCGCCGAACGTCGCCTTGGAAGCCCAGGTGTTGGTGTGCGCGGGAGGCGGGAACAGCCGCGGATTGAGCCATAGCCACACCACGACCAGTCCGATTGGAACAGCCGCCCCCCAGCCGAGCGACGTATGACTCCAGATCGCCAACAGCAGCGGCGGCAGCGACACCACACGCGTCCACACGCTCCACGGATTGGCATGCCGCGCCCACGTTGCGTCATCCATGGCAAAGGCGCGGGCGATCAGGGTGACAAAGCGCATCCGCCAACCATGGCACATCCGCAAACGGCTTGCTCAAACAAATCGGCCACCGCAATCCGATTGCGGTGGCCCGGCACTATGGTCTTTCAGGTTTTGCTGGACCCATCCCGCTCCCCTCTCGATCACCCATGGCAGCATACTTGGGGTGGTCGGGAGGGGGAGCGGGCCGGTGGTGCCAATCCGCCTGCGGCGGAAATG
>CAZDNY010000394.1:0-3740 GCA_964506885.1 uncultured Hyphomicrobiaceae bacterium
ACCACGCGCAGATGCTCCGAAGCGATCATCATCACGGGTTGGAACGGCCCGCCAGCAACCAGACGCTCGGCAAGCGCGGCCAGAAACTCGGTATGCCCGGGATACGTGAAGCCGGCCTGATAGAGAACACTCTTGGCAATCGGGTTGGTCACGACCGCGCCCACATGCCCCGCAACGGTATCGCTCACGGCCCGTTCGATCGCACCGATCACCACGGCGCCGTTCGCGGGATCCGCAACTCCAGCGACGCATGGAGCGGCCAGCGGCAGATCGAGGACGGGCAGGGCGTCGTCGAAAAGCTGCTGCGCCGCGTTGGCGTCCGCAACAGTTTCGACGGGCAGGGGATGACCGATCGCTGCCGCCCGCGCCGCCAACACCTGCGCGGACCCATAAACGACGAACGTCGGCAGGTCTTCGCTATGGCGCAGGTGCCAGGCCTGAACGGTGAGTTCGACGCCGATCCCGGCAGGGTCGCCCATCGTCACCGCCAAGGGAGGCACCGCGCCCGATCGAATGTTATGCGAAGTCGTGGTCATGTCCGCCATAGAAGGCGGTAAGCGGCGCTGAAATCAAGGGTGTTGATGAACGAAGAACCGGCGCACCGACGAGCGCACAGTGGTTCCGTCTTGAGTGGGCTTCCAGGTCGTAAGCGACTTGCCACGCCCTCGCGGCCAACAGGCGTGCTTAGAGCGCCTGGCACAGCCCCGACTTCGGCTCGGCCCGGCAGTCGATCGTCGCGTCCTGCCTGAGGTCCTTGAGGTGCTTGCGCGCCAGGATCTCCAGTTCCTTGCGGCGCCGCTCCTCCTTGGCAGAACTGCCGCCGCCACCGACCCCGGGGCCCCCATTGTCATTGGCGGCGATTTCCTTGCGATCACAGACAGCCCACAGCTCGACGCCGTCGGGACCGACATTGGGTGGAATCATTTCGCCCGACTTGGCATTCAGCAACAGCGTGCGCGTCGGCTCCGAAATACTGGCCGGCTGCCGGGTTCCGAGATCCTCGAAGTTCGCACCAAAGGACTTCGCAAGTTTCTCGGTCGTCTTGCAGCCGCCGAACTTACGACGCATCTGATCAGCCTGCGCCAGCTTTTGTGCCACGGCCTTCTGGTCGAGATTGCTGGGCACGGCAAAAGTGACCCTCTGAACCTTGAGCGAGACATTGGCCGCGCCATCGCTGTCATCGCCGCCCGCCAGTGCAGGATCGACGAACCGGTCGACGTCCCGCTCGGTCACCGCGATCTGATAGCCGAACCGCCGCCGCACGACGGCATTCCAGGAAACCATTGCGCGAAACCGCTGGCGCATCGTCGAGATGTCGACCCCATTGCCGGCCATGTGTTTGGCAAACTGGTCCTCGGTCATCTTGTTGCGCTCCGCGATGCCCGAAATGATCTTCGAAATCTCGTCATCGCCGGCGAGCACATTGTTGCGGCGCGCCTCCTGCAGCTTCAGACGCTCTTCCACCAGTTCCTTGATCGCCTGTTTCTTTGTGCCCTGTGCCGCGCGAGAGCGCGCTTCGCTCTGCAGCTGGTCCATCATCGCCTTCTGCTTCTCGCGGATGAACTGCTGCTGGATCTTCTTGAGCTCTTCGCGCGATTGCGGATTGCGCTTGGTCGCATAAGCGCGGAACTCGTCGTTGATCTTCGGGTTCTTGACGATGCGCTCCCAGCGCGCCTTGGCGTTCTGCTTGATGTAGTCGCCGATGTTGGCACTGAGCGCAAGCAGCCTACCGCGCTGTTCGATTTCATAGGCCGTGATCGGGTCGTCGTTGACCAGCACGACGATCGCGTGCTCGCTGCTGGCGGCATGTGCACGGCTATCACCATGCGATAGACCGAGGTTGGCAACCGCCATCACACCGATAACCATCACGGCGAGACGGCCCGGTTTGGGGGCATTTCGGTGCATGTCGTGCATTTGGAGCATCATTGGCTTTCCGAAACTGGCGCAATCGGCGAGGACATCGATTCGCATATTGGCGATCGTACCGCAGGCGATCTGCTCTCACGCTGCCTTATCCACACAACCGTGGCAACTGCGGGGCAGGGGGCTCACGATGCTGCGCTGCACCCGGCTTGCCGGCCGTCCTCGCCAACCTTGATCGCGTGGTGGTAGCCCGACGCCGACGCTGCGGCGCAGCCCGGCCTTTGCAATCTGCCGCCGGCACGATTAAACGCGCCGGCAGGTACGTCATCCGCTAATTCGACCTGAGGTCGTTCTGCTGATCGCCGAACACGAAGTCCAAAGCATCCGTCTTGTACTGATAAGAGCCCAGGTGCTTGAACTGGAAGTGCAGCATCACGGTGCGATCAGGCTCCAGCCCCTTATCTACATCCTTAAAGTAGGAGTCTTGATAAGTAGCGGTTAATACGAAGCACTCATCCGAGTACTTGATTTGGAACGAGTCCATCAAGCGCCTGCTGTCGTCGATATCGTAGCGCATCGAGGCGAGCACGCTCCAGTGTTCGGTCAGCCGCAGGCCGATGGCACCCGAAATGTCCTGCTGGTCGTCGTCCACCTGCTGAGGATCGAGGGCGGAGAAGGTGTACGTCGCCTGTGCCAGCAGCGGGCCGAAATTGAGCTGCCCGGCGACATCGGTGCGCCGCAAGGCGAAGTTGTCCTGATCGAACCGGCTCTGCGAAACCAGACGGAACAGGTTCGAGGGCGCGAGATAGGCACCGAGCACATAGTCGGAGCGCGTCGATTCGAGCCCGCTGAACGGATTGTACTGGAAGCGTCCGTCGAAATCCGTGCCGGGATCCCTGAACGGGTTCTCGCCGGCCAGATGGAAGCTCTGGCCCGCGATCAGCTTGGCATAGCCGCCGTTGTTGTGGCTGAAGGTGTACTGCACGCCGACGTTCGCCCGCGTGCCCGTTTCGACGCGGTCATAGCCGGAGAACTTGTCTGTCTCGAACAGTGTCGTGTCGTCGAAGATCAGGCTTTGCGCATCTTCCACGGGCAACTGGTTCTGCTGCACGTGGGCCTGCCGCACGACGATCTGGCCGCTCGGCTCCACCACATGGCTGCCTGAGCTGCCTGACGCGATCCACGGGTAACTGACCGTTGCACCGCCCGCCGCCAGGCCTCGAACGAATGTCGTGCTCTCATCGACCGCCGTGGCCGCCTGGTCGTAGCCGGCATAGCTGTAGGCATCACCGCGCAGGTGCGCGAACGGAGTGTAGGTAATCCCCAGCGAATCCGTGAGCTGCCGCCGCCACTTCACCTCGGTGACGGCACGCGTCAGGTCGTGATTGGCGTTGAATTGCGACCCCGGGATACGGTCACCGTTGGCGTCATAGCGGAAGAATTCGCCATCGCGCGACAGGCTCAAAACGTTCGTATTCCACTTCAGCTCGCCGCCCAGCACGGGATCGGCCAGCACGTAGTTGTGGTCGATGATCGGATGCACGAGGCTTTCGGCGGAATTTGTGTCCTGGAAGGTCAGGCCGCCGAATTGATAGAGCTTGATGCCCATGTAGTTCCGGTCGGAAATGCCCTCCACGTAAAGCTCGTTGACCCGGTCGGTCAGCAGAACGCCGTCGAGCTTGTAGAAGCGGCGGAACGTATCGTCGCTCTCGATCGTCGCGTCCCAGCCCAGTGTCCACCAGCTCCCCAGCGAGAACTTGCCCCGCGTCTCGATCGTGCCGCGCCAGCCATCGAGTTCCCGGTTGTCGTCCGCGGGATCCTTTGGATCAGGAAGATCGCGCCAATCCTGATCGATCGCTGCGAACTTGATCGTG
>CAZDNY010000395.1:0-3739 GCA_964506885.1 uncultured Hyphomicrobiaceae bacterium
TCACCGGCAACGACGCCGACCGCTTCAAGTTCAAGGTGCCGACGCTGCGCAACGTGGAATACACCTATCCCTACTTCCATGATGGCGCCGCCAACACACTCACCGAAGCCGTCGACGTGATGGGCCGCATCCAGCTCGGCAAGAGCTTCACGCCCGAGGAGAACGCCAAGATCGTGGCGTTCCTGAAGACGCTGACCGGCGACCAGCCGAGCTTCACGCTGCCGATCCTGCCGCCGTCATCCGACGCAACGCCGCGCCCCAAGCCGTTCGACTGAACGCGGCGTGAAGCGCACAGATGCTGGAAGGAGGGCCCCGAGCCCTCCTTCCTGCTTTTGGCCGACTCGCGCGACCGCCTGAACGGACCTGTGCACGCACGGGCGCGATGCTCCGCTGAAAACCCCCCGGCCACCCTTGTCATCATCGGCACAATCCGGGAGAGTGCCGCCGTCATCGCGCGCATTCGATGGCCAGCACAATGAGCCAGAGCGGATCAGGACACATGCCGACAGCGAGCAAGCCTAAAGCCGGCACGAAAAAAACCGGCACGAAGAAAACCGGCGCCAAGACGACAAAGCCCACCAAGTCCACAAGGTCCACCAAAACGGCCCCTCGCAAGGGCCCCGCCCCGATCGTGTCGACCGGCTACTGGCTGTTCAAGTCCGAACCCGACGTCTTTTCATTCGATGACCTGAAGAAAAAGGGCAAGACGGGCGAGCAGTGGGACGGTGTGCGCAATTACCTCGCACGCAACAACATGCGGGCCATGCAACTCGGCGATCTCGGCTTCTTCTACCATTCCAACATCGGTCTCGAGGTCGTCGGGATCTGCGAAGTCTGCGCGCTGGCGCATCCCGACACCACGACCGACGATGAGCGCTGGGAGTGCGTCGACGTCCGCGCCGTCCGCGACATGCCCACACCCGTCACGCTCGCCGACGTCAAGGCCAACCCCAATCTGGAGAACATGAGCCTCGTCACCTCGATGCGCCTGTCCGTGCAGCCGGTCACCAAGGAAGAATGGGACGAGGTCTGCCGCATGGGCGGGCTGGAGCCCGCGCCCCGTCCCAAGCAGCGCTGAGACAGGCGGCTCAGGAGCTGCGGTCTTGGTGTTCAACGAATTGAAGCGTATGGCTGTCGGGAGCCAGCCACGTGACGGTGGGCACCTGAAACCCATCGAAGCGGACCGGAACCGATGAGCGAACTCTTGCCGAAGCCCGTAACCGGCTGGCCATCCTTCATTCGCACCAACACCCAAATTCTCAATCCGCCTCTGACCCCGGAGATTCGACTTCACTTGGCCGAAGAGTCGCTGCCCATCTGGCAGAAGACCGAGGAGGAACTGGGCGAGATCAATGTTCCCCCTCCATACTGGGCCTTCGCTTGGGCTGGCGGTCAGGCGCTGGCGCGCTACGTACTCGACAATCCTGCGCTGGTTGAAGGCCGCTCGGTGCTCGATCTCGGCGCCGGCTCCGGCCTGCAGGCGATTGCGGCGGCCATGGCCGGTGCCCGGCAGGTGCTCGCCGCCGACATCGACGCGCTGGCCCTGGCCGCATGCCGTCTCAATTTCGAGGTCAACGGGGTTTTTGTCGCCACCACAGGCGAAGATCTCCTTGCTGCACCGCTCGCGCGCGGCTTCAACGTTATTCTGGTTGGCGACCTGTTCTACGAGCGCGAACTGGCCGCGAAGGTCATGGCCTTGATCGAGATCGCGGTGGCGGCCGGCGCGCTGGTGCTGATCGGTGACCCGCAGCGCAACTATTTTCCCAAGGATCGCTTCGAGTTACTGGCGCGCTATGAAGTCCCGGTAACGCGTGAGCTGGAGGATGCCGAGATCAAGCGTACGGCGGTCTGGCGTGCGCCCGAGCCGCTCAAGTCCGGTCATCGCAGTGCAGCGTGAATCCCCATGCCGGGCTGTGCTAGGGTCGCCGCCGGATGGTGCGCGGTGCTGGTCGGTTGGTTCACGACCCAGGTGAACGATCAGGGCTTGCACCGCAATCGACCATAATGCGTGCGGCACCGGGTGAACGTGGAAGCGCGCCCGCACGCTGAATTGACATTGCACGCTGCTGGCGGTTCGGGCTGTGGCTCGTCCGTGATGGCAAAGGCGATGCTTGAGGAGGCGGGCGAGATGGATTTTTCGAACGTGAATTACGTTGCGGTGATGCTGGCCGCTTCGGCCAGCTTCATCTTCGGTGGCGTCTGGTATGGCATCTTCTCCAAGCAGTGGATGGCAGCAGCCGGCATGACGATGGAGGACATCAAACCCTCCGGCGGTCCTGTGCTCGCGCCCTATATCAATGCGTTCCTCGCCGAACTGGTCATGGCCTTCATGCTGGCCGGTGTGCTGACGACGCTGGGCGGAGGCCCGACGAACCTCAAGGCCGGCCTCATCACCGGGGCGATGATCTGGCTCGGCTTCATCATGACGTCGCTCGTCGTTAACCATTCCTTCCAGAGCGCCAGCAAGGCTTTGACGCTGATCGACGGCGGCCATTGGCTGGGCGTTCTGCTCATTCAGGGCGCCATCATCGGCTGGATGGCGTCGCATTGAAGTCGCGCGCCGAACGCGCCGCGAAAGCTGCATCGAGGACGTCCGGCCGCCTGCTGGCAGACCCGGCTGCTGCATGGCCCGCCATCCAGGCGTCCCGCTCGAAGAACGCCTTCATTCGACCAAGGGGAGGGTTGTGGGCCACCGCCCGCCCCATATAATGCCCCCAAATCTCAAGCCAAAAGTGGGAGGAAATACCATGTCGGATAAGGTTTACCCGGTACCGGCTGAATGGAAGCAGCGCGCCTGGGTTGACAACGACAAGTACCTCGAAATGTACGAGCGCTCCGTCAACGACCCCGAAGGGTTCTGGGGCGAGATGGGCAAGCGTCTCGACTGGATCAAGCCTTACACCAAGATCAAGAACACCTCCTACGATCCGCACAACGTATCCATCAAGTGGTACGAGGACGGCGTCCTCAACGTCTCGGCCAACTGCATTGACCGGCATCTGGAGCAGCGCGGCGACCAGGTCGCGATCATCTGGGAAGGTGACGACCCCACCCAGGACGAGCAGATCACCTACCGCCAGTTGCACGAGCGCGTCTCCAAGTTCGCCAACGTCATGAAGGCGCACGGCGTCAAGAAGGGTGATCGCGTCACCATCTACCTGCCGATGATCCCGGAAGCTGCTTACGCCATGCTGGCCTGCGCCCGCATCGGCGCCATCCACTCGATCGTCTTCGGCGGCTTCTCCCCCGACAGCTTGCAGAACCGCATCGAGGACGCCGATAGCAAGTTCATCATCACCTCGGACGAAGGCCTGCGCGGCGGCAAGACGGTGCCCTTGAAGAAGAACACCGACGAGGCGCTGAAGAAGTGCAAGGGCGACGAGAAGGTGCTCGTCGTGCGCCGCACAGGCAATCCTGTGCCCTGGACTCAGGGCCGTGATTTCTGGCTGCACGAAGAGATCGTCAAGGTGCCGGCCGAATGCCCGCCCGAGCCGATGAATGCCGAGGATCCGCTTTTCATCCTCTACACCTCGGGTTCGACGGGTAAGCCCAAGGGCGTCGTCCACACCACCGGCGGCTACCTCGTCTACGCCTCGCTGACCCACCAGTACGTGTTCGACTATCACGACGGCGACATCTACTGGTGCACCGCCGACGTGGGCTGGGTCACCGGCCACAGCTACATCGTCTATGGCCCGCTCGCCAACGGCGCCACCACGCTGATGTTCGAGGGCGTGCC
>CAZDNY010000396.1:0-3727 GCA_964506885.1 uncultured Hyphomicrobiaceae bacterium
TGTGCGGATCTTGAGGTGTGTGCGCGAGAGGACCTGGGCGATCGAGATGTTGGCCCGCTCGGGAAAGATCGGATGGTTTTCCAGAAGCGGCCCGACGCGGCCCAAATCGATCGTATCGACGTCGTCCACCCAGAACACGGCGTGCGGGTTGCCGACGTTGACGACGGAGGGCGAGTGCATGACGGGATCGTCGATCGGGCCGACCTGCAACTCGATTGCGCGGGTGTCATGGAACTGCTCGGCCAGCGGAATGTCCTGCCAGCTGAAACGCGGGCGACCCATGTCGACAGTGATCCGGTCGATGCTGGCGACCTGGGCTTCGAGTTCGCCGGCGTCGGTGTCGATCGTGACATGACGGGCGCCGGTTTCCTGAGCGAGCAGCCAGGCGACGCAGCGGGTGGCGTTACCGCAAGCCGAAACCTCGGAGCCATCGGCGTTCAAGATCCGCATCCGGACATCGGCGTGGCGCGAGGGCTCGAGCACGATCACCTGGTCGCAACCGACCCCGGAAGCGCGGTTGGCCAGGTGGCGGGCTTCCTCCGCTTCGATGCGCACAGGAGAGGCGCGGCCATCGACAACGACGAAGTCGTTGCCGAGACCGTTCATTTTCGTGAACGGAATGGTGGTGGCAGGTGCGCTCATGCGCCCATATATGGCGAGAGTGGACCAAAACACAATTCGCCAGGTGTCCAACCCCGGGCGGGGCGACGAATTGGACGGCAGGCAGCGCGAAATCAGGGGTTTGACAGCAGATGCATACGGACCGGTCAGGACGCAAATCGGCAGGGATGGCCTCGCCGTGGGTCGAGCGGTTCCTGGCGGGGGTACGACAGCGTGGGCGCGTGCTCGATGTCGCTTGTGGTGGCGGACGGCATTTGCGGCGCGCCGTGGCTGCCGGCTATCAGGCTACGGGTGTCGACCGGGATCTCTCCGGCGTGGCGGATCTTTCCGACACTGAAGGCGTTGAACTGGTGCAAATGGATCTGGAGAGCGGGGACGCTTCTGTACTCAGCCAGAGATTCGGTGCCGGGACCTTCGATGGTGTCGTCGTCACGAACTACCTGTGGCGACCGATCCTGCCAGACATCGTGGCGATGGTGGGCGCGGATGGCGTGCTGATCTACGAGACTTTCGCGCTGGGCAATGCGGCAATCGGCAACGGCAAGCCGTCCAATCCGGATTTTCTTCTGAAACCCGGCGAGTTGCTGGAGGCAATACGTCTGCATCTGGTCGCAATCGCCTACGAGCATGTCACGCTCGCCGATCCTGACCGGGTGGTGCAGCGTATCGCAGCGGTGGGGCCGCATCACCACTGGCTGGAGACTCCGCCGCGGATCTAGTTCCGGTGGCGGTCCTTGGAGTGTCACAGGCTCATCGCAACGGCGTCACGGGAGACGAAATATGAATGTGCCTCGCGTTGCTGCAAAAATTGCCCTGCTGTTGGCGGCTGGCGTCTGGTCGGTGCCGGCCAGTGCGGTGCAGACCGAAGCGCCCAAGGCGCCGGCCACGCCCGTGAAGGTCGAGGTGGTGGCCAAAGGGCTGTCGCATCCGTGGGGGCTCCAGTTCCTGCCCGACGGGCGCATGCTCGTTACCGAGCGTGACGGCCAACTGAGGATCGTCGGCAAGGACGGCAAGCTCTCGGCACCGGTCAAGGGGGTGCCGGAGGTGCGCGCGCGGGGCCAAGGCGGCCTGCTCGACGTGCGGCTGGCACCCGATTTCCAGTCGAGCGGCATCATTTACCTGTCATATTCGGAGCCGCGCGAGGGCTGGGGCAAGAGTGGGACATCGGTGGCGCGGGCGCGACTGGTTCTCGATGAGGCCTCGGGTTCGGGTCGGCTGGAGGACTTAAGCGTCGTCTTCCGGCAGGAGCCTGCACAGGGCAGTGGCCATCACTTCGGTTCACGCGTGGTCCCGGCGCCCGATGGCACGCTTTTCATAACGACTGGTGACCGGGGTAACAGCGATCTGGCGCAAGATCCAAAGGCGCTGATCGGCAAAGTCATTCGCATCAATCCGGACGGCAGCGTGCCGTCCGACAATCCCAAGATCGAGGGATGGGCGCCGCAGATCTGGTCGATGGGCCATCGCAACGTACAGGGGGCCGCGATCGATCCGGCGACTGGCAAGCTGTGGACGGTGGAACATGGTGCGCGCGGGGGCGACGAACTCAATCAGCCGCAGGCAGGCAAGAACTACGGCTGGCCCATAATCAGCTACGGCCGCAACTACTCCGGCACGAAGATCGGCGTCGGTACGGCGAAGGAAGGTCTGGAGCAGCCGGTCTATTACTGGGACCCGTCGATTGCGACGTCGGGACTGGCGTTCTACGACGGTGATCTGTTTGCGGGCTGGAACGGCAACTTGCTGGTCGGCGGGTTGGCCGGTGCGCAGTTATCCCGGCTGGTGATGAAGGACGGCGCGGTGGTCGGCGAAGAGGTGCTGCTGGAGGATCGCGGCGACAGGATCCGCGATGTGCGGGTGGGGCCGGACGGTGCGGTCTATCTGCTGGTCGACGAAGGCAGCGGCTCGGTTCTCAAACTGACGCCGGTGGCCCCATGAACGCGAAACGCTCGCAGCGAATTGTGCGCTGCAGCGTGAAATTGTGGCAGTGTTTTCTGCGCTGCGCATTGTCGCGATAGCGCCGGTCGTCCATTATCGCCCCCAATACGGAGCTTTCAGTTCGAGCCGGGGGCCGTTCGTGATGTCGGAAGAAGCTGCAGCACTCGCGAGTGGAACGGTTGCCACCGAGGCACGGTCGAAGAAGCGACGGTCGCAATGGCCCGACGTTTACAAGGTCACGTTCGACGACCTGATCGAGGTGACCGCGGCGGGCATCAACGATTTCCGTGCGGCACCCAAATACGGCCTGTTCTTCGGCGGCATGTACGCCGTCGTGGGCTGGGTACTGCTGATCATGCTGTGGTACTTCGAGCTTTATTATCTCGTCTATCCGATCGCGATGGGGTTTGCGCTGATCGCGCCGTTCGCCAGCGTCGGCTTTTATTCGGTCAGCGACTTCCTGGAGCAGGGCAAGCCGTTGTCGTGGGGCGCCGTTTTCGCGGCGGTCAAGGCGTCGACCAAGCGCGACCTGAGATGGATGGCGTTGATCACCGGGTTCACGTTCTTCATGTGGATCGACTATGCGATGCTCATCTTCCTCTCGTTCATGGGGTTCGAGGCGCTGGGGCCGCAGGCGCTCGACTTGATCTTCACGACGAGCCAGGGATGGGTGTTCCTTATCGTCGGCCACATCGCCGGGGCTGTTTTGGCGATCATCGTGTTCTCGATCTCGGTGGTGACGTACCCGATGCTCTATGACCGCGACATCGACTTCGTGACGGCGATGGTCACAAGCGTGCGGCTGGTGTTCGCCAATCCCGTGACGATGCTGGGCTGGTGCCTGTTCATCACCGTGCTGACCGGTCTGTCGCTGCTGTCGGTGTTTGCGGGGCTGTTCGTCATGCTGCCGGTGCTGGGCCATGCGAGCTGGCATCTCTACCGTCGCGCGGTCGGACCGCAGCCTGAGAAGGCTTGACTTGACGCAGGTCGGCGGGTTCGCTCTCGAAGAGCGCCATTTGTCCGGGGATTGCAGAAGGTACGTCCGTGATTACCACGGCTCGTCGTGCTGCGCCGCGGCGGTCGCTCCATGGCGTTATCAGGCAGGCTCATTTTGCTGGCGCTTTCGATAGCAGAGGCTACAGACCAGGATGCAGGCAGATCCCGTCCG
>CAZDNY010000397.1:0-3719 GCA_964506885.1 uncultured Hyphomicrobiaceae bacterium
GGTAAAGCCATACGCACTCGTCATCGTAATAATACGGGTAGGCGTAGTAGGGGGCATAATAATAATCGTAGTAGGGATACGGGTACCAACCATAGTAGGTCCCGCCGCCCCTGTGCGGGCGATGCTTGCTCCCACCGTAGTAGCCGCCACCACCAAAGTGCTTGCCACCACCGCTGCGGTAACCTCCGCCGCCACCGTGATGGCCACCTCCGCCAAATCCGCCACCACCGTGACCTCCGCCGCCGCGCGCATCAACGTAAGAGCCCCCGGCTGCAATGCAGAAAAGAACGGTGGCGGCAAGAGCAAGATAGCGCTTTACCTTAATGGTTCGTACTCCGTAAGAGAATGCGATCATTGCCGTGGGGGCTTCAAACGCCGTCATCTTAGAAGCCAGAGACGACAAGATGTCCGTTTCTTGTCTAACCATGGTTGGTGGGCATGGCTGCGTATTGCGGCAAATCAAGTCGGACTTGGCGTTGACGATATGGCCTTCAACACGGCAAATTTTGATGCGCACCTTGCCGGCGTTCTGCAGCCAATCGGCGAAGGCGCGATCTCCAACATGCCGACCGCAGCAGGAGCCGGTTGGGCCAATCTCGTGTAACGTCCAGATTCAAAGGTGAAAATCTAATGAGCAGTTTGAAGCGTGTTGGTTTCCTGTCCCACCAAGTTCAATCAATTGTGGCGCTTTTGTTCGTCGTTGCGGGGCTTGTCGGGCTCGCCGCTACACCTGCTGGCTCCGCCGAGACTGCAAAAGTCAAAGCTGGAACGTTGACCTGCAAGGGTGCGGGCAAGGTCGGTCTGATCCTGGGCTCCAAGGAGACGTTGGACTGCACCTATAAGCCGTCGGATGGGCGGCCGGCACGGAAGCTGAGGGGAACGATCACGAACATCGGCCTTGACGTCGGCGTCAAAGGCAAGAGCGTGATGGTTTGGGGCGTGCTTGGTTCCACCACCTCCCTGCCCAGTGAGGCGCTCCGTGGCAACTTCGTCGGCGCAGCTGCCGACGCCTCACTTGGAATCGGGGCGGGCGCCAAGGTCCTTGTGGGAGGCAACAAGAAGTCCATCGTCCTTCAGCCTTTGAGCGTTCAAGGACAGACGGGCGTCAACCTTGCAGTTGGCGTTTCAGGTTTGAAACTTGAGGAGCGCTGATCGATCACTGCACGCAGCAGTTTCATCCCGTTGCTCATCGTTCATGGAAACGAACATGTGGCTGCTTGGTGAGGTCTGACCACCTCAGGCGGATGTCGTCCAGGCGTGGGAGGCCATCCCGCCTGGAAATCTTGCCTCTATTGACGACGGTCATTGAGGGTGTCGAACATTGGCTTCATTAAGCCAGGGTCAACAAGAAGAACCAGATGGGAGGAGTTCCAATGAAACCATTGCTTGCATTCGCTGCCTCGGCCGTCGCGTGCTTCTGCCTGTCCTTAGACGTAAACGCAATGAGTCTGGGTGAGTTTGAATACAAGAACAGTTGTGCGCAGTGCCACGGCAAATCGGGCAAAGGAGACGGACCGTTCGGGGAAAACCTCAAGACGCCTCCGTCGGATCTCACGATGCTGCAGAAGCAGAACGGCGGTGTATTTCCTGCGTCACACGTCTACTCGGTGATCGAAGGAACAGCCGATGTGCGTCTGCATGGACCGCGTGAAATGCCAATTTGGGGCCGCAGGTTCCGAGCGCGCATCAAAGACAGCGAGGAAGAATCGTTCCCCGGCGATGCCAACGAGTACGCCACGACCCGCATACTGGCGCTGATTGATTATCTCTCGACATTGCAGGCGAAATAGCTGCCTTCAAAAGGCGGAGTAGAACGGGATCTGGTCGCTGCCTGGGAGCGATCAGCCCCTCTGTCTATGATCGCGCTTCATCCGCAAAGAAAAGGGCCGCGGACGGCGGCCCAAGTCTAGGGAGGAATTACGACCGAAAGCCGCCGCGACCAGACAGGGGCCGCGGCGCGGACTTTCGTCGTGCCAACGCGGTGATCGATCAAAGCACGCGCAGCCCCATTTGCAAGGCGGCAACTTGGAATATCCACTGAGCAAATGGCACTTCCGCCGCGCTCGATCTGGTTCCACCAGGTGGCTCAATGAGTGGCAATAGCTTGTCGGTGAAGTGAAGCGGTCGCGCCGTCTACGCCAATCCTTCAGGTTGGGAAGGAGGTTGAAGTTCGTTCTAGCTAGTCGCTCCGCGTACACAACGGAAGTCTCGAGGACCGCCACGTGGCAGCTGACCTTTTTTCCGTGCGCGTTCAAAGCGGCGATTGCATTCGCGACGTGCCCGATCGCAGGCCGTCTCGAGCTTGGCAGCGTGGCCCACACCTCTAACTGCGAGTTTCCCCGTTATTACGCCGTGGCCATCCTGGTAGAGATGATAGTAGCAGCCCGCCGCCTCCGCAGGCATTTTTGCGCCGGTCAACGCTGTGAAACCAGCGATCGCGGCAATAAAGTACCGTTTCATGATGGGTTTCCTCTGTTCACCCAGCGTTCGCTGAGTTTGTGCTCTTTGGTCGCCCGGATCGTGGTTTCGGTTCAAACGGCAATGGCGAGGCACATGCCCCCGTGCTCGCGGTGCAAGGGTTGGGGCTCCGCCCGTGGCGAGCTCCAAACGCGATTTGCGCCGGAGGTTTTGCGCTGGGCCCGTAAGCGTGCGGCTCGGCCCGATGATTTCTATCAGGTCGGTTGTTTAATCTGCACAATGCGACGATCTCGGTCGCAGCTGCTACGGGGCGGCATGGCGGTCAGGTGCGCGACGTTCGGCGCGCAGCCAGCATCGCGTTGGGACGCAGATGGACAGGAGAGTAAACTAGGAGAGTTGTCCTCCGTCGTATCCGCAAGCGATGCGACCCAGAGCAATTCTCATGGCGTCGGATTCGATTTCGTTGAGGAGTTGCGTGTCGGGTTCTTCGTTTGGATCGAGACCCCGAGCGCGAGCCAAAATGCCGGCGATGACGTGTCTGTCGAGCGTCGGTAAGCAGGCCCAAAAGCCTCGTGCCAACTCCTGTGACAACGCATGGTCCGGGTGGTTGTTTTGCTCGGGCGCGCGACCGATCTCGTACATGTGGGTGACAGCGTCCCACGGTGCACGTGTCGTCGGGAGCCGTGCCAAAATCTGCGGGCATTCCTCGGCGACATAAAAGCGATTGAGAGTATCGTCGAGCCTGAACTTGTATCCTGCCTGCAACAGACTGTCTTGCCAGGTCTCGTAGCTGGGTGCGTTGGTGGCAGGGTCGATTGATTCAACAACGATTATCTTGGGCCGAAAACGTATCCAGTCGTTGCCTGCGAGGACCTCGGCCTCTGCGCCTTCAACGTCGATCTTCAGAAAATCTATGCGTTCGACGCCATGCCTTTCGCACAGCGCCGCTAACGTCAACATTGGCAGTTCATGGGACGTGTAGTTGTCGCCGTGAACCTTTGAACTTTCAGCGTTGGCGAGCACCGTCGTCGACAGTCCATGCAATCGTGCAAAGACGTGCAGCTGTGACGTTCCGATTTTGCGCCCGATAAGGCCGTTGTAGACGCTGTCGCGCGGTCGGACGTGCGCGTAGAGATTGGCGAGTGCCGGCTGAGGCTCCACCACCAGTCCCCGCCAGCCTCGCTCGTAAAACCAGCAAGAAACGTTGTCTGCGATGGGGTGCCCGGCTCCGACGTCAATGTAATATCCTGGCCCCTCATCCCTGAGAGCGAGCCATAGATGATAGTCTTCCATGTTTTGAG
>CAZDNY010000398.1:0-3712 GCA_964506885.1 uncultured Hyphomicrobiaceae bacterium
AGCGGCTGCAGGGCATCGCGCAGCGACATCACATGGTCGACGATGTAACCGGGCATCGCGCCCGACAGCGTCGAGGCATCGAAGTCCTCGAACCCGTAGTCGTTCATGAGTTGGCGGACGACGGCGTCGACAGGGGCATTGGCGACCCGCCCATTGAGCCAATGACCCAGCGGCCAGTTGCCACCGTCGCCCCATACCTCCAGGTCATTTGGAAACGCTGGATAGGGACGCGCATCCCAGGCATAGACATGGATCCGATCCAGCGCCACCATGCGACCGCCGTAGACGTTCGAAATCGGATTGCGATCGGCGGTGTAGAGATTTGAATCAGGATCGAATGCGCGCGTTAAGGCCTTCACGTATTGCCGCTGCATATAGTCGTCCCGGATCCCGCGCGAGTAGTACGGCAGGGCCGTCTCGGAACTCTTCGGATCGACGAAGACATTCGGCTGGTTGGCACCCTTGTCCACCGCCGGGCATCCGACCTCCATCAACCACACCGGCTTCGACTGCGGCACCCAGGCGGTCGGCATGGGCGCTTCGATGCCACCCGGCCGATTGAAGTGCGGCTCGCGCCACCATGATTTCAGATCCTTGAAGCGGAACACCCAAGGCTTGCCCGCCACCCCGTCGGTAATGGGTGTGCGCACTTGGGCATCACGCGCGGCCTGGCTGGCATAGTACCAGTCGTAGCCCTCGCCGCCTGCAACGTTGCCGGACAGGTACGCAAGATCATAGACCGACCGCGAACCGTCGAGGTAATCGAGATGGCTGCGTCCGTCTCGCCAATCGGCCAGAGGCCAGTAAAGATCGATCCCGATCGCATCGATTGCCGGCGAAGCCCACAGCGGATCGAGATGAAAATAGACATCGCCGCTTCCGTCGCCGGGCTGATAGCCAAAGTACTCCGACCAGTCGGCCGCATAAGTGACCTTGGTCGCCTCACCGAGAATGCTTTTGACATCCTGCGCCAGTGCAACGAGCGCATCCACGAACGGAAATGCATCCGCACCACTGCGCACCTGTGTCAGTCCGCGCAACTCCGTACCGATAACGAACGCGTCGATGCCGCCCGCCGCCTTGGCCAGATGCGCGTAGTGCAGCACCATGCGGCGAAAACTCCACTCGGCCGGACCGCTGTAGGCAACACTCTCGCCGCTTACAGCGAAGTCCTGCAGCAAAGCGGTTCCAACGAAGCTGGCAATCTGCGCAGCCGCGCTCGCCGTCTTGTCCACGCTACCTGCAACACCAGGGGCTGGATCGCACGTAATCCGCCCCCGCCACGGATAAGCCGGCTGAACCACTGAACCATCGTAGGGGCTCGGCAGCGCGTTGCCTTCGGGCACATCCATCAGGATGAACGGCGTCAGCGTCACCGTGAGACCACGCGCCTTCAGGTCCTTGATCGCCGCCACCACGGTCTGGTCTGAAGGCGTGCCGCCGTAAGCCGCCCGCCCATCCTTCTCGCTGACGAGATAGGCTTCACTCCGGCTCAAGCCGGCAACACTCCAGCTCAGCGGGCTCGTCACCTTGAATGCTGTATCGATGCCCGGCTTGATTTCACAGTGGCCGGCCCGCAGGTCCGTTCCGAACCAGCTCGTCACCAGGGACACGCTGCGCGCCTCGGGCAGCTGCTCCTCGAGCTGATCGAGTGAAACCGACCAGTCGCTCCCGCCCTGCCGCGTATGCACGTTCTCCGACTGTGTCGCACCCGCGCCCACCCCGCGGCCTACCGGTTCTGTGGCGTAAACGAACTCGCCAGAACCGGGAATCATCACGACGCCCCGCACATCTTGCGCAAAGTCGTCGACATCACGGAACACTTCGAATGACAATTGCGGGATGCGATTGCCGAAATCGTTGAGCGGCATACGCTCGAACACGATATAGGCGATGCCGCGGAACGCCGGCGCGCTGTCGGCACCAAGCAGCGAAACAATCAGCTCATCTGGCTGCTGTGTCTCGCTGCCCTTGTGTACGCGATAATTGAAGTTCGACAGATCGAGTTCTGAGCCGTCCGCCCAGATCCGCCCGATCCTGTTGATCGTGCCTTCGGCGACCGCAACGGCAAAGCTCGCAAAATACGTATATGTCTTGACTTGAGCACCACCACCGCCCACACCTCCCTTGGCGCTGCCGCCGGCCGACTTCTTCTTGACCACCTCCTCGATCTCATCGGCCCAGATGACCTGGCCGCCAACACGCGCCCGTCCGTAAAGTCGCGGCACCGGGGTTCCCTCTGTCGAGGCCGTGACGTGCAGGTCCTTGAGCCGCGGACCCTTGATCGTCTGCCCGCCACCCATCGAGCCCAGAAGCGCCTGGTCGACATAGGACCCCGCAAGCGCGCCAACTTGCGCGCCGATTGCCGCGCCGCTCAGCGTTGCACCCAGGAGGGTCATGCTTCCCGGCAACAAAGCACCGCCAACCGCCGCGCCCGCTGCTGCTAATGCCAAAGTCGCCATCAGTCCTCGATCCCGGGAAAAGCAAAAACTCCGACGAGCCGCCGCTGCCACCAAAAGCCGAGATTCACCTCGACAACTCCGATCCGCTCGACCGCATGAACCATGCTCGTCGGTGACGTCACAATTCCCGTGTGCTTGGCGATCGCCCCGCGCCGCATACGAAAAACAACGACGTCACCCGGGCGGACGTCGCGCATGTCACGCTCGACAAGATTACGTCGCGCCGCCTCGAGCAGCGTCTCCTGCCCGGCGACCTCTCCCCAGTCCGCGCTATAGGCAGGCGCCTGCTCGCCCTCTCGGCCACAGATCGCTTGATAGACACCGCGCACCAGACCGAGACAGTCAGCCCCCACACCCTTGCAGGCTGATTGATGGTGATAGGGCGTACCAAGCCACGAGCGTGCCGCACGAACGACATCGTCTCGCGTCACACCCGATCGTGTACCCGCCAATCCCTCGGCACTCAGCATGCTCAACCGCCAGACCTGACGTAACCGGTAACGAAATCATTCCCCGGCATGTGCGGGAAACCGCGATAGTTCACCGCATTGGCGAACTTGCTCCTGCACATGCTCAAGTGCTTGTCGCAGCCTGCAGTGACCTCGAAGCTTTGTCCCAAGACAAGCGGCTCTCGCGCGGCCTGCCACAACTCGATCTCCACGACACCCGCGATACTGCTGTGACGTTTGATCTCCACGCGCTGACCCGCAGCCGCCCCAGAGGTGAACCTCATCAGGCCACGCGTGAACCAGTCGTTGGCGTAGCTCTCCAGACCGTCGACCCGAAACAGACGCGCGCCCGAAATCGTGCTCAGCGTTCCCGTGCCGCGAAAGGCAGGCAGCGACAGGTCTATGCCGCAACGCGCATCCCCAAGGTCTGCGTCGCACGCATACTGGAAGACGCGGCCTTTGGGTTGCTGCAGGTAGTGCGCCAGTCCGCGCACTTCCGCTGTGAAGCTGAGGCCCGCCCGTCGCACTTCCCCGAGGCTGCCCGCACGCATCAGCACGCGCTGCGAGGGCTCCTGCCAGTTTACCCGGAAAATCTCCACACGCGCGTCGTCGTAAAGGCCGGCCGCCAGATCCGCTTCCGCCAGCCGCTCAGACGAAAGCGCACCGGTGACTTCCAGGTTGTCCACCGCCATCCCGACGACATCCTTGATCTCGCTCGCCGAGAACCCGGCAGCTGCCTCAAAGACTGTGCCATCGAACGCGACATCGCGGTCATGGTCGGTAAATCCAAGCACCTGCCCA
>CAZDNY010000399.1:0-3711 GCA_964506885.1 uncultured Hyphomicrobiaceae bacterium
GGCGCGCTCTTCCAGGTCGGCCATGGTCTGCGCCAGGGCGGCGCCGGCGGCGGGGTTGTGGCCGCCGTCGAGCCACAGCTCGGATCCCGGCTTCAACAGATCGGTGAGCGGCCCGGACGTCAGCCGCTGCATGCGGGCGGGCCAGCGGACCGATTGCAGGCCACGCTCGATTGCCGCCTCGTTGATGTTGAACCCCTCCAGCTCCAGAGCCGCTGCGACCGCGGTGCCGGCATTGGCGATCTGGTGGGGGCCGATGAGGCCGGGCAGGGGCAGGTCGAGGAGTTGCTCGCGGCGCTGGACAACCAAGCGGCCGGCCTGCTCATAGGCGTCGAAATCCTGGCCCCAGATCACCAGTTCGGCGCCGACCTTTTCGGCGGTGCTGGCGATGACGACCATCGCTTCGTCGTCCTGCTGCGCAACGACGGTCTTCATGCCGGGTTTGAGGATGCCGGCCTTTTCAGCCGCGATCAGGGAGAGGCGGTCGCCAAGCTTGTCGGCGTGGTCCATCGAGATCGGCGTGATGATGCCGAGGTGCGGGTTGGGGACCACATTGGTCGCATCGAGACGGCCGCCCAGGCCGACCTCGAGCAGCAGCACGTCAGCCGGGTTCTCGGCAAAGGCGAGAAATGCAGCGGCGGTGGTGATTTCGAACTGCGTGATGTCGTCGCCGTCGTTGAGCTTCTGGGTGCGGGTCAGGACATCGATGAGCTGGTCCTCGCCGATCGGCTCGGCGGTCTGGCCAGGTCGGGCGATGACGATGCGCTCGTGGAAGCGAACCAGATGCGGGGAGGTGTAGACATGAACCGCATGACCGGCTGCCTCGAGCATCGCCTTCAAGTAGGCGGTGATAGACCCTTTGCCGTTGGTGCCGGCAATGTGGACGACGGGAGGCAGTTTCAGGTGCGGATTGCCCAGCTTGGCGAGCAGGCGCTCGACACGGCCCAACGACAGGTCGATCAGCTTCGGATGAAGCAGTTTCAGGTCGGCGAGGAGCTTGTCGCTCGTCGGCATGTCCGCCTCATGATGCTCGCCGCTGGCCGGGCCGGTTGCGTTTCGATGCTAGACTGCGTTCTCGTCCGGCGGTGGATGTCAGCTCGGATGGGGGCCCTGGGGACCGGATTTTTCTGGCCTACAGCGGTTTTCCCGTTCCGACAACCGGCAATCAGTTTTTCTTTGCGGGTTGTGTCGGCTTGTCGTCCGATGCTGTCTCGCCCATGCGGACGCGGCGGGCGGGATCGAAGCGTTCCTCGTCGGCGACAGGTTCCGGCTCGATGACAGCCGGCGTTCCGGATGGTGCCAGGGATACTGCCTTGCCATCGGCTTCGGCCACCGTTCCATTGCCGGGGGGCTTGCCGTTGAGTGCGCGTGCAGGCTTGCGCTTCTCGGTCGTGACAGCGGCGTTGGAAGCCGGCGCCATGAGCACGCGGACGATCCGGGCCAATGTCTGTCGCAGCTTGTGGCGATGCACCACCATGTCGACCATGCCGTGGTCGCGCAGATATTCGGCACGCTGGAAGCCGTCGGGCAGCTGTTCGCGGATGGTCTGCTGGATGACGCGCGGTCCGGCAAAGCAGATCAGCGCGCCGGGCTCGGCGATCTGGATGTCGCCCAACATGGCGTAGGACGCGGTGACACCGCCGGTGGTGGGATCGGTCAGGACGACAATGTAGGGCAGGCCGGCATCGCGCAGGCGCTGCACGGCAATGGTCGTGCGCGGCATCTGCATGAGCGACATGATGCCTTCCTGCATGCGCGCTCCGCCCGAGGCGGCGAACAAAATGAAGGGTGCCTTCTTGGAAAGCGCGTGCTCCATGCCGGCAATGACGGCCTCGCCCGCGGCCATACCCAACGAGCCGGCCATGAAGCGGAAGTCCTGGACGGCGATGACGACATTGGTGCCGTCCAACTCGCCCTCGGCGATGACAATGGCGTCATCGAGTTCGGTCTTGGACTTGGCCTCCTTGAGGCGGTCGGTATAGCGTTTGGCGTCGCGGAACTTGAGCGGATCGAGCGTGACCGACGGATTGGGAATCACGGCATAATTCTCGCCGCCGAACATATGCTGGAGGCGTTGCGGCGCGGTCATGCGCTCGTGGTAGTCGGAGCCCGGAAAAACGTATTGGTTGGCTTCGAGGTCCCTGGCAAAGACCATCTGGCCGGTCTCGGGGCATTTGACCCAGAGATTGTCCGGAACGTCACGTTTCGTCGTCAGGAAGCTCCGGATTTTGGGCCGGACGACGTTGTTGATCCAGTTCACGCGTCTAGGCTCCTTCGCAGCCAATCCGCTCTTCGCTAACCCTGCATTACCCCGGCCATATATTCGCCTGCCATGGCCGGTTCGCCCGCGCGCTGCGTCATCGCGCACGGCATCTTCACCCAGGTCCATTTTTGCGTCGCACAATCAGGTGGCAGGCGCAACTGACCCGTGGCCGTTTTTCGCAGCTTATCGCGGTTTTCGATCCGCGTTGAGCCTACAATTCGCCGCTCTATCGCGCCCGCAAGGCCCCGGCAAGGCCTTTTACAAGATCTAGGACGGCGGGGACCGTGTTGCCAGTGGCATTGCCGGCTTCTCCCAGGGAATTCTCAATCGCGGTTACGATGGCCGAGCCGACCACCACGGCATCGGCGCCCTTGGCGATGGCCTTGGCCTGTTCGCCGGTCTTGACGCCGAAGCCGACGGCGACCGGCAGGGTCGTGGCATTCTTGATGCGTTCGACCTCGGCGTGGACCTTGGCGACATCGGGTGCGGCGGCACCGGTGATGCCGGTGATCGAGACGTAGTAGACGAAGCCGGAGGTGTTGGCGAGGACCTTCGGCAGACGCTTGGCATCGGTCGTGGGGGTGGCCAGCCGGATGAAGTTCAGCCCGGCCTGGAGCGCGGGAATGCAAAGCTCATCGTCGGCCTCGGGCGGCACGTCGACGACGATCAGGCCATCGACACCAGCCTTGACCGCATCGGCGAGGAAGCGCTCGTTGCCGTAGACGTAGATCGGATTGTAGTAGCCCATCAGGACGATCGGCGTGTCGTTGTCAGACTTGCGGAAGTCGGCAACCATATCGAGCGTCTTGGTCATGCGCTGACCGTTTTTCAGCGCGCGCAGCGAGGAGGCCTGGATCGCCGGGCCGTCGGCCATCGGGTCTGAGAAAGGCATGCCCAGTTCGATGATGTCGGCACCTGCTTCGGGCAGTCCGGCGAGAATGCGCTGCGAGGTTGCGAGGTCGGGATCACCGGCAGAAATGAAGGTGACGAGGCCGGCGCGGCCTTCCGATTTGAGCTTGGCGAAGCGGCGGTCGATGCGTGTTTCGGTCATGGGCGCCTTGGCAGGTTCTGGTATCGGCAGTGCTTGTGGAGCGTATGCGTGACGTCGGCGGCGGTCTGGCTAGATCGTTATGCCGAGATAACCTGCGACGGCGAACACGTCCTTGTCGCCGCGCCCGCACATGTTCATGACGAGGATGTCGTCCTGGGGCAGCGTGGGGGCGAGCTTCATGACGTGCGCCAGCGCATGGCTGGGCTCGAGCGCGGGGATGATGCCTTCCTGCTTCGCACAGAGCTGGAACGCTTCGAGGGCTTCGTTGTCGGTGACGGAGACGTATTTGACGCGCCCGGTGTCCTTTAGCCAGGAGTGCTCGGGGCCGACGCCGGGATAGTCGAGGCCCGCCGAGATCGAATGGCCTTCGAGGATCTGGCCGTCGTCGTCCTGCAGAAGG
>CAZDNY010000400.1:0-3711 GCA_964506885.1 uncultured Hyphomicrobiaceae bacterium
GACCGAGCGGCTCGATCTGGCGCGGCTGGGTGCGCTGACCTTCGAAGCGCCTGACGAGACCCGTTTTCCTGCGCTTGCCCTGGCGCGGCAGGCGCTGCAAGCGGGCGGCGGCGCTCCAGCGGTGCTCAATGCGGCCAACGAGGAGGCCGTGATGGCTTTCCTCGACAAGCGAATCGGGTTCCTTGATATCGCAGGCGTCGTCGCTGAGACGCTCGAGGCGGCGCAGGCTCGGGGACTGACGGGGCCGGCTTCGGCCTTGGATGACATTCTGGCGATCGATTCGCAGGCGCGCGCGTTGGCAGGAGCGCTTGTCGAGCGATGCGGCTAGATTGGTCGCGTGGAGTACAAGCGGTTGATTGAATTGTACGTTTTGAGAACAATAAGTGTTCGGGTTTGGGCCTCGCGCCCTTAAGTGCTAAAGGCAACAGCAACCAAATGCAGCCCTGGCGCGTGCTATCAGCTTGATGTTTGTGACACAGGCACCATGTGCAGGCCCGAAGGATACGGGCATTGCCAATCGGGAGCGATCGGCATAGCCCCGCTCCACCGCTCAAATCGGGCCTCGCGGGCAGCTGAGACCGGAATAGGAACTTGTGATGCTTGAAAGCCTGATGAACGGGATGACGGTGCTGTTGTCCTTCCTTCTCGTGCTCGGCGTCGTGGTGTTCTTTCACGAACTCGGCCACTTCCTGGTCGCGCGCTGGTGCGGGGTTTCCGTCAAGGCCTTCTCGATCGGCTTCGGGCGGGAGATTTTCGGCTTTTACGATCGCCATGGTACGCGCTGGCGGGTGGCTTGGCTGCCGCTGGGCGGATACGTGAAGTTCATGGACGACGAGAGCGCTGCTTCGACGCCCTCAAGCGATGCCATACGCAATATGACGCCTGAAGAGCGGGCGGGCTCGTTCCATCTCAAACCGGTCTGGCAGCGGGCTGCCGTCGTGGCGGCGGGGCCGATCGCCAATTTCATCCTGGCGATCGTGATTTTTGCCGCGATGTTCGCGGTTTATGGACTGACGACGCTGGAGCCGCGGGTCGGGTCAGTGGTGGAGGGCTCGCCGGCCGCCGCCGCCGGGGTCAAGGCCGATGATCTGGTGCTCAAGATCCAGGGTCAGGAGATCGACGATTTCGCCGATCTGCAGCGAATCGTGACGATCAGCCCGGAGCAGGACCTGGAATTCGTGGTCGATCGGGGTGGCCAGCTGGTGACCCTGACGATTCGTCCCAAGCTGACCGAGCATGAGGATGCTCTGGCCGGCAAGGTGACGCGCCCGATCATCGGAATCACCAGCAAGCCCGGCGCGGAGCGGCTGCATCGGGAGGTGGGCGTCGGCGAGGCCGTGGTGCTGGGCGTGGACCGCACCGGGATGATCATCAGCTCGACCTTGTCGTTCATCGTCGATCTGTTCCGCGGCCGGCAGAGCGCCGATCAGCTCGGTGGCCCGATCCGGATCGCGGACGTGTCCGGACAGGTGGCCAAATTCGGGATCCAGCCGCTCTTGCATTTCATCGGCGTTATCTCGGTCAGCATCGGGCTTTTGAATCTGTTCCCGATTCCGCTTCTGGACGGTGGTCATCTGATGTTCTACGCGGTGGAGGCCGTGCGCCGGAAGCCGCTGTCGGAGCGCACCCAGGAGATCGGGTTCCGCATCGGTCTGGCGATCGTGTTGATGCTGATGGTGTTTGCCACGGTCAACGACTTGCCGATCCTCAAGAAATGGTTCTTCTGAGCCCCCTTATTTTGTCCCCCGGTGGGGTATTCTTGCCACTTCCCGAGTGCTTACTGAATCGTTAAAACCGAGGGGTCATCAAGGGGGGTAGTCCGCCCGTGATTCGATGCATACAGGGCATCGGGTGTTGGGAACACAGACGGACTGCTTTGGAACAGGGGCCCTGGCGCATCAATGCGCGTGATGGCGGTGCGGACCAGCCGATGCCGACGGTGTCCGCGCTTTCTCGGGGGTCGGTAACTACGAGGGCATACCTTGCGAATGCCGCAGTACCGGAACGGGATGATCGGGGGAATTTGGCTCGCTTTGTGGCTGGCCATCGCTGCTCCATCCATCCTGCTAGTCGACGCTCTCGCCTTTGCCACGCCGGCGCAGGCGCAGGGGGTCGTTCGCGAAATCCGAGTCGTCGGCAACCGGCGACTGGAGCCGGAGACGGTCCGGTCCTACATGAAATTCTCGGTTGGCGACGTCTACAGGGCGAGTGCTGCCGATGCTTCGCTGCGGGCGCTGTTCGCCACCGGCCTGTTCGCCGACGTGCGGATCGATCGCGAGGGCTCCGTGGTCGTCGTGACGGTGCAGGAGAACCCGGTCGTCGCGCAGGTCGCCTTCGAGGGCAACAGCGAGGTCGATAGCGATACGCTCAAGAACGAGGTGCAGCTGAAGCCGCGCGCCGTGTTCACGCGCGCCAAGGCGCAGGCCGACGTTCAGCGCATTCTCGACGTTTATCGCCGGCAGGGCCGCTTTGCCGCTTATGTCGAGCCGCAGCTCATTGAGCTCGACCAGAACCGCGTCAACGTCGTTTTCGAGATTTCCGAAGGCGGGGCGACGAAGGTCAAGGGCATCAACTTCGTCGGCAATCACGCGTTCTCCGATTCGCAACTGCGCGACATCGTGACGACCACAGAATCCGGCTGGTTCGACTTCCTCAAGGGGACGGCCGTCTATGATCCCGATCGCCTGAACCTCGATCGCGAGCTGCTGCGCCAGTACTACCTGAAGAACGGCTACGCCGATGCGCGCATCATTTCCGCCAATGCGGAGCTGGCGCCTGACGGCACGGGCTTCTTCATCACGTTCGCCGTGGAAGAGGGTGAGATCTATCACTTCGGTACGGTGCAGATCGAAAGCTCGCTCCAGGAAGTGGCAACCGAGCCGCTCTATGGAGACATGATGACGCGGCCGGGTGATGTCTACAACGGCGCACACATCGACAAGACGGTCGAAAAGCTGACGCTTTCGATTGCCGAGCAGGGTTATGCCTTCGCGCGTGTCCGCCCGCGTGCGCAGCCCGATTTCGCGTCGCGCACGATCAACCTGATTTACACGGTTGACGAGGGTCCGCGCATCTACATCGAGCGCATCAATATCTATGGCAACACGCGCACCAAGGATCACGTGATCCGCCGCGAGTTCCGTCTGGCCGAGGGTGACGCCTACAATCCGCTGCTGGTCGACCGGGCCAAGAAGCGCCTGGAGGCGCTGGGGCTGTTCAAGGCGGTGAAGGTGAACCGGACGCCGGGTTCGAGCCAGGACCGCGTCAACCTCGACGTGGAAGTGGAAGAACAGTCGACCGGCGAGCTGTCGTTCGGTGCCGGCTACTCGACCAGTGAAGGTGTCATCGGCGATATCTCGATCTCTGAGCGCAACCTGCTGGGTAATGGCCAGTTCCTGCGCCTGAAGCTGGCCGGCTCTCTGGAGCGCTACCAGATCGAGTTGTCGTTCACCGAGCCGCGCTTCCTCGACATGAACCTGGCGGCGGGCTTCGACCTGTTCCACAAGGAAGTCGACCAGACCTCTGAGTCTGGCTTCAAGAGCCGCAAGACCGGCGGCACGCTGCGGCTGGGCTATCCGCTGGCCGAAGATCTTTGGATGCAGAACTACTATACGTTCTCGCGCGACGAGATCTTCGACGTGAACAATAATGCGTCGCTGGCCATCAAGGATGCGTGCGGTGACGTCATTCTCGACCCGGCGACTGCAAATT
>CAZDNY010000401.1:0-3703 GCA_964506885.1 uncultured Hyphomicrobiaceae bacterium
GTGAAAAACATGCAGATATCAAGAGAGCATGTTTAGCCGAAGTGCGAGCGGTCAGGTCGTGAAGAAGGCGGCAAAAAAGCTGCGGTGGGTCGGCGTGAGCGGCCGATCAAGCGGGCCGGATGCATACTCGCCCATCATTGCTCCATGCGGCGGTTGCAGCAGCCCGCCGGTGTTTCGATCCCCGCCGACTTAGCGCCGCCCGCGCCACAGATCCTGGTCGAGCCGCAGCGCCGGCTGGTCGCCGATGCGTGCCCGATAGATCTGGATGTTGGAGAGCACCTTGCCGACGTATTCGCGCGTTTCCTCGAACGGGATTCTTTCGATCCAGTCGACGGCGTCAAGGTTCGCCCTTCTGGGATCGCCGAACTGGCGGATCCACTGGCGCGCGCGCGCCGGGCCGGCGTTGTAGCCCGCCAGCGTCAGCGGATAGTTGCCGTCGAATTCGGCCATGCGGTCGCCGATATAGGCCGAGCCGATCATGGTGTTGTAGACCTTGTCGGACAACAGTCGCGACAGATCGCACTTGATCTTGTGATCGCGGCAGACGTGGCGGGCGGTGATCGGCATCACCTGCAGAAGGCCGCGTGCGCCCGCCCCCGACACGATGCGCGTATTGAACTCGGTCTCCTGGCGCGCGATGCCCAGCAGGAATGCCAGTTCGGGCGGATCGCGCAGCGGCTTGTAGGCCGGGAATGCGCTTGTCGGATACGAGTACATGATGAGGTTGTGCTCGTCGGCGATCGCCGACTTGGCGATCCGCAGCGACATCTGTGTATCGCCGAGCGCATCGGCCAGATGCGCCACCAGCCCCGACCACGCTTCGCTCGATTTGACCGTGCGGGCATTGGCGAGGAACGCCCGGAAGATGTTGCCGCCGAGCCCGGCCCGTTCGGCAATGACGGCCGCGCGCAGCGAGTCGAGCCGGCGCAAAGCCGCCACCTCGTCGTCGCTGGCGCGTTGCGGCGGCGTGATCTCGATGCGCTGATTGCCGGGTTTCAGTTTTTGCAGCGCCAGCAGGCCGTGGAAGGTATCGCGCTGGCGCGTTGCCTGCTCATAGGCCGCGCGCGCATCGTCGGTGCGGCCGAGCGCTTCGTTGGCGCGTCCGACCCAGTAGTCGCCCTTCGCGCGGCTCAGCGGGCCGTCGGCGACCTCACGCATGGCTTTGAAGTGGGCGAGTGCGGTGTCGTGATTCTTCAGGTAACGCATGGCGATCCAGCCCGCCATGAACCGCTGTTCCTTGAGCGGGTTGACGCTGAGCGGCCCGGCATCGCGCACAAGTTCGTAGGCCAGTTTGTAGTTGTCTTTTTCCAGCGCGTCGTAGGCGTTCGCCCGGCGCTCGTCCCACCACTCGTCGGGATTGACGATCTGGGCGGGATCGGTCGGCGCAGACAGCAGGATCTTGACCGCCTCGGCGTTCTTGTCCTGCCGCCGCATGAGCTGCGCACGCTGGAAAGCAAGACCCCAGTCGGCACTCCCGTCGGCCGGCAGGGCGTCCATCAACTTGGCCGCCGATGAGGAGCGGAGATAAACTGCAAGACGCGCTTCCGCCTTCTTGCGTTCGGCCTCCGGCAGCAGCGGTATGATGCGGCGAATATAGGCCGCACGCGCCTTGCGGCCGGCCTTCCACCGCCGGTCGCTCAGCAAGAAGCGGTCCATCCGCCATTTGTGGTCGGCAGCACTCAGCAGCGGTTTGAAACGCTCCAGAAACCCGCTTTCCAGCGTTGCCGGGATGTCGCCGTCCCGCCAGGCCTTGGCCGCCAGTGCGCGCGCCTTTTCCCGCTCGCCCATCGCCAGATAGGCCGACGCCAGCGCCGCCTCGCCGATCGCCGTCTCGGGCTTGCCGTCGGGAAAGAAGGCACGGATCTCTTCCGCCGAGCCGCCTTGCGTGAACAGGGCCTCCTCCAGCCGCTGCGTCATGAGCCAGCGCTGCGGCCAGGCTGGGTTCTGGTCGAGGAAATCGCGATAGTCGCGGGCGCGGCCAACGCCGCGGATCAGCGTGTACCAGGCCACCAGCTTGCGCGCCGTCGCATCCGAAATGCCAGACGCCGCGGCCGTTGCGGCATCGAACTCACCCTTGCCGATCTTCGCAAACGCCGACTTGACGCGCGCGAGGTCGTCGTCGGAGATCTCATGCTTCAGGATCGGCGCGATGACCTCGTCGGCATAGCGCCGGTAGGCGATCTCGGCGGCATTGTCGGCGGAAGGACGCGGCGAATAGGACTTGCTGGCTTCGTCCGGCATGGGCGCCGGCGGCGGTGGCGACACGATCGGCTGGGCGATCACGGTCCCGCGCGCTGGGCTTTCCACCGGCATCGGGATTTGTGCCTGCACGTTGCCCGAGGAGGCCAGCATGAAGCCCGCCGCAGCCATGAGAAGGGCAGCGGCAAAGGAGGCAAAGGAAACGAAGTTCCTTCGCTCAGGCGCCGGCACCGGCCGGTTTCGCCAGATTTTTCGCATAGGAGTCATGGTTTTGGCTGTCGACATCGCTAACCTTCCACTCTCCGATGCGGGCAACCCGGCTTGCGGGCATTGAGCCGAGCGCATAATGTCGCCCGCAATCGGGTGACGTCTGCGCGAACACCATTGCGCGCAGGGTACTGACCGTCCGGGGAGGGTCAAGCCAGCCTCGCCAACAGCCTTTCAGTCCGGCGTCAGTTGGGCGAGACAAAGGCGGAACCAGTCAATCGCGGCACAGCCGCGTGCCGCCATGCGGGTTTCATCCCGCAGGGCAGCCACGCGCCATTCCAGATCGGGAAGACGTTTACTATGTTCAAGGGCTCCAACACCGCGCTCATCACACCTTTCCGCAACGGTGCGGTCGATGAAAAGGCGCTGGCCGAAATCGTCGATTGGCAGATCCGCGAAGGCACGCACGGACTGGTCCCGGTCGGAACCACCGGCGAGAGCCCGACGCTCGACTACGACGAGCACAAGAAGGTCATCGAGATTACCATCGAGGTCGCGGCCGGTCGCGTGCCGGTGATCGCGGGCACGGGTTCGAACTCGACCGCCGAAGCGATCGAGCTGTCGCTGCATGCCGAAAAGGCAGGCGCCAGCGGCTTGTTGATCGTCACGCCCTATTACAACAAGCCGACCCAGGAAGGGCTCTACCAGCACTTCAAGGCGATCAACGACGCGGTCAAGACCCCGATTGTCATCTACAACATTCCTGGCCGTTCGGTTGTCGACATGTCGGTGGCGACGATGGCGCGGCTCTATCAGCTCGACAACATCGTCGGCGTGAAGGACGCAACCGCCAATCTCGCGCGCGTGTCGTTGCAGCGCCAGGCGATGGGTCCCGACTTCTGCCAGCTCTCGGGCGAGGACGCGACCGCGCTGGGCTTCATGGCGCATGGCGGCCACGGCTGTATCTCGGTCGCATCCAACGTGGCACCGCGCTTGTGTTCGCAGTTCCAGGAAGCGTGCATGAAGGGTGACTTCAGGACGGCGCTGGCATTGCAGGACAAGCTGATGCCGCTGTTCGATTCCATGTTCGTCGAGACCAACCCTGGCCCGGTGAAGTACGCCGTCTCGCGGCTCGGCCTGTGCACCGAGGAATCGCGCCTGCCGATGGTCCCGGTGTCGGAGGAGACCAAGCGCGTTGTCGATGCGGCGATGGCCGGTGCCGGGCTCATCGACAGCGCCGCCCACAAAGCCGCCGAATAACGCCGGCCGGCACCACCCGATAGCTTGAGGAATGGGG
>CAZDNY010000402.1:0-1626 GCA_964506885.1 uncultured Hyphomicrobiaceae bacterium
CGCGATCAGATCCTGTGCGCCGTCCCAGTCCTCGTCCCACAAGCGCTGTACGGCGCGCCCGCGGCGCTCACGGTCGGTGACGTCCTGGCGTGCTTCTGCGAGGGATGCCTCGACGCCGTCGAGGCCAATGCCGAAGTAGTCGGTACGAAAGGCGGCGAGTTCGAGGGCGCGGGCGGCGCGGCGGACCTCGAATGCACCAAGCCCCAGCCGCGTGAGGGGATGCTTGAGCAGCGCCGTCAGCTGTGCGGGTGCGAAGTTGCGGTGCATGGCCTCGATGACGAGATCGAGGAAGGCACCCGGCACGGTCTTGGCGAAGGGACGGCCTGCGGAGTCGTCGACGCGGATGCCCCAGCTTTCAAGGCGCGTGGCGACGCGGCGGGCAAGCAGGCGGTCGGGTGAGACGAGGGCGGCGGTCTGACCGGGCGTCTCCAAAGCTTCCCGCAGGATGAGCGCGACCGCTTCGGCTTCGTCGTGCGCGGTGGGGGCGTCGACCAGATTGACACCGGCCAGTGCGCTGGTGAGGGCCTCACGGTCAACGGTTTCGGCATAGTCGTGCCAGTGCGCCGTACTTGCGGCCGGGCGCATCGCCTCGCTGAAGAAGACGAGCCGGTCGCGCTCTTGCGGGGTCAGCTCGGCGCCGGGCAGGACCGCTACATCATGGCGGCGGATGCCGAGGCGGTCGAGCAGTACCTTGAGACCGAACTGGGGATGTTCGGGATGTGTTTCAGTGTCGACGCGGCTCGAGACGCTTGGGTGTGCTTCCTCACCGCGCTCCGGGCGAATGAGCTGCCAGCTCTCATCATCGAGCGTGAGGTCGAGGTTGGGCAGGACGATCGCGCCATTGGCAAGCGCTGCGACGGCGCGCATCAGTTCGGCGGTGGCGGGAATGGAGCCCGTTACGCCGGCAACGATGACAGGACCCGGTGGCGGTGCCTCGGTGAGCCTGCGTGCTTCGGCGAGCAGCGTGCGGTTGCGTTCGGCGGCCGGCGCACTCAAGCCGCGCTCATCCAGATGGGCTGGCCAGAACTGCGTCAGGATCTGCAGGAAGTCGATGGTCTTCTGCCAATGCTCTGAATAGGTGTCGGGTACCAAGTTCGACAGTTCGGCAAGGCTCGCGTTCTCGGTCTCGACCATATCCATGAGGCTCGCCAGATCGGCGGCGAGCTGGGCGGCCTGGGCCGGTGTTTCAGCGCCCGCGGCACTGACGCGCGCGATGTCGCTTTCGCCGGGCGGGGCGGCGCTGCGCATGACTTCAGCCCAGCGGAGCACGAGCTGGGTGAGGACCACGCGACGCTCCAACTCAGAAATTGCGGGGCGCGAGAGCAGGTCGGTGGCGGCCAAGGACGTCACGCCGGCAAGGCCGGTCAGCAGCGACAGTTCTTCGTCGGCCTCCGAGATCGGGCGGATCTGCGGGAGCAGGACTGCGCCATTGTCGACATTCCGCAAAAATGCGTCCTGCAAGGCGCGGGTGGCGCGGCGCGTCGGCAAGAGCAGCGTGACGTCGGTCAATGCGAGCGGGCCGTCATGCCCGCTGCCGAGGCTGCCGAACTGGCCGGACAGGATCGCTGCGGCAAGCACGTCCAGGAATGGGCGCCCGGGCGGGACGGTATAGACCTTGGCGCGCAG
>CAZDNY010000402.1:1726-3701 GCA_964506885.1 uncultured Hyphomicrobiaceae bacterium
TCGAGGTTGGCGTGCGGGCCTTCGAGCCAGACCGAATCGGAATTGTGAATGAGGAAGGGATCGGGCCCGAGCAGAGGGAGTGCGCGGACAACGCCGCCGCCAGTATCGAGCAGAGCGTCGCGCTCATCTGAGATCGTGATGCGCGGATGGGTGCGCGTGGCCAGATGGCTTTGAAGGATGTCGGGCAGATAGTGCACGTTGACGACGACGTGATCGATGCCGGCCGAGGCGAGGCGATCGAGTACATGCTCGATGAGCGGGCGTCCGCCGAGGCGAACCATAGGCTTGGGCACCATATCGGTGAGCGGGCGCATGCGTTTGCCCAGGCCTGCTGCGAGTACCATCGCGGTGGTTGGTCGGTTCATGCGCGCACCCGTCCTTTGCTCGTGTCGTGTGGTCGTTGCCTTGATCGCTCAGGCTCTGGTCCGCGCGAGCGGTCTAAGATGAGCATCGTAGAACGAGTTCAAGTCGGCCAGCCGCGGATGTTGCAGGCAACGAGCGAGATATCCCCAGATGCGCGGCATATGGGCGACATATTGCGGTTTGCCGTCGCGGCGGGCGAGGCGGGCGAAAATGCCGAGAATCTTGGTGTTGCGCTGGGCGCCGAGCGCGGCATAGGCGAAGCGGAAGGTGGCCTCGTCGAAGTCCGGCTCGCGGTCGGCTGTGCGATGGCAATAGGAATCGAGCAACGTCGCTTCGAGGGCTTCGGGAACGTCGAGGCGTGCGTCCTGGAGCAGCGAGACGACATCATAGGCGAGCGGGCCCTGCATGGCGTCCTGGAAGTCGATGACACCGACGCGGGCAAGGCCGTCCTGGTCGGGGCGCCAGATGAGATTGGGCGAGTGAAAGTCACGCAGAGTCCAGCCGGTCGGCAGGGCCTGAAGTTCGGTGATCACGTCTGCCCAAAGCGCGTCGAATTCATCGCGGCGTGCCGGCGGCATGTCGCCACCGGTTGCGAACGGCCAGAGCCAGTCGGGCAGAAGACTGACTTCGATGGTCATGGCGTCGCGGTCATAGCGCGGCAGAGTCCACGGCTCTGCTTCGCGAACGGGCAGAGGCCGGTCGGCCGGCAGCGTCCGCAGGTGCACGAGCACGTCCAGGGCTGCCTGCCACAACGTCGCCTGATCGGTTCCGGCTTCAAGCTCGCGACCGAAGACACGATCGCCGAAGTCCTCAATGAGGAGCAATCCGGCGTCAAGATCGGCAGCGAAGATTTCAGGCGTGGCCAGCCCTCCTTTTCGCAGCGCGTCCGCGACGGCCACGAACGGGCGGACATCCTCGGCGAGGTGGGCGATGCGGCTGTAGGGCAGGCCGTTGCGAATGGGCGGTCCGTCAGGCTGGCGCGGCCAGTCCATCAGGATGGCGTTGTCTGGCGAGCCTACGGCGCGCGATCGCGTGAGGCGGGCATAGCGGCGTGTCGAGGCGTCGCCCTGGAGGTAGCGGATATTGGTGTCGGGCGGTGTCCATCCCGATGTGTCGAGCAGGTCGAGGATCGATGCCAATCGCGCCATGCGCGGTGCGAAACGTCCGGTGCCGCAGACAGCAACGTCGCGATGGTCGGCGCGGCCGTTGGCGGCGTCTGCGATGGTGATGGTGATGCGTTCGGCCGGGATGAGATCGCCACCGCGCTCGGGCCATTCGACGAGTGCCAGTCCAAATGGCAGGACGTCGTCGAGTCCCAGCTCGATCAGTTCGTCGGGATCGGCGAGGCGGTAGAGATCGAAATGCGCGACCGGCATGCGCGGCGTGTCGTAAGTCTGGACAAGCGTGAATGTCGGGCTTGGGATCTCTTCGGCGGGGTTGCCGGTGAGTGCACGGATCAGCGCGCGTGCAAAGGTCGTCTTGCCGGCGCCGAGATCACCTTCCAGTGCGATCAGGTCGCCGGGCTGCGCAGTCGCTGCGACGACCGAAGCGAGAAGTGTGAGGGCATTCTCGTCGAGCGCCGGGCGCTGGAAGCGGCTGCCGATTTGGGACA
>CAZDNY010000403.1:0-257 GCA_964506885.1 uncultured Hyphomicrobiaceae bacterium
CATCCCGCTCCCCTCTCGACCATCCATGGCAGCATACTTGGGGTGGTCGGGAGGGGGAGCGGGCCGGTAGTGCGATTCCGCCTGCGGCGGAAATGAACTAGTGGGTCGTCTTGCGAAGTTCGCTCTCGACCGAGCCACGTGCATCTGCGAACTTCTGAAACATCGAACGAGCGTGCTTCGCCTCGTTCACTCGTGCAGCATCTGGTAGATCTCGTCCTTGAGCCGCAGGCGGACCAGCTTCAGGTTCTCGAACTCTT
>CAZDNY010000403.1:267-3276 GCA_964506885.1 uncultured Hyphomicrobiaceae bacterium
CCGACGTGTTGATGCCCGCCGCCTCGATGCGATGGATCTCGCGGTTGAGCTCGTGATATTCGTCGAACAGCCGCGCGAAGTGCCCGTTGTTCATCTTCATGTCGTGGATCTTGTCCTTGTACTCGGGAAACTCCTCGGGAATCTCGTGCGGGACGTGGGACATGTCTCGGTCTCTCCTTGGTCCTATCGTGATATTTCTTTTGTCGGGCCCGACCGTGCCGGCCCTCTTGCGTGTCCTTGTGCCGTCTGCCCCCGCTCGACGTCAAGGGCGACGCGGCAGTTGGTCCGCGGCACAGATCGGTGGCGCGTCCAGGTCTCCCGCCAGTACCTCCGCGACGTGACGCACGGCGATTGTCCGCCCCTGGCGCGAGAGCTTGCCAGCCATGTTGAGAAGGCAGCCAAGATCCCCAGCCAGCAGCAGATCAGGTTCGGCGCGCGCGATGTTCTCCGCCTTCTTCTCCACCATCGCATTCGAGATGTCGGGGAATTTGACCGAGAACGTGCCGCCGAACCCGCAGCAGATTTCTGAATCTGCCATCTCGACGAGGTCGAGTCCCTTGATCGAGGTCAACAACTGGCGCGGCTGCGCCTTGATGCCCAGCTCCCTGAGGCCCGAACAGCTGTCATGATAGGTCACACGGCCGGGTGGGGTGTGCTGCAGCGCCGGATCGATCGCCGTCATGCCGCGCACATCGGTAAGGAAAGACACAAGTTCATGCACTTTGGCGGCAAAGGCCTCCGCCTTGCGCAATCTGGCCGGGTCGTCTGCAAACAGCCGCGGATAATGGGCTTTCAGCATGCCCGCGCACGATCCCGACGGAGCGACGACATAGTCGCATCCGGCGAATGCCGAGATCGTTTGCTCCGCCAACTCTCGCGCCGTTGACCGGTCGCCGGAATTGTAGGCCGGCTGGCCGCAGCACGTCTGCGCCTGCGGCACCCACAGGTCACAGCCCGATGCTTCGATCAGCTTGGCCGCGGCGAAACCCACCGAGGGTCGCAAGACATCGACGAGGCAGGTGACGAACAGGCCGGCCAGCGGGCGTCGGGTCGAGTTGGGGTTGGTCATGCCGGCGCGCTCTCTCCGTCAGGCATTATTCCGCGTTTCGCACTCGCGCTGCTCTTGGCAAGCCGGCAGGAGCGCGCGCACCGCATGGGGCACTATCGCATGATCTCGACTGTCGGGCGATCGCGCGGCGGCACTCAGGGCTTCAGGGTCTTCAGGTAGGCGATCAGATCGGCGCGATCCTTCTCGTCCTTGATGCCGACGAACGCCATCTTGTTCTTCGGCAGGTAGGCGGTCGGCGATTCCAGATAGCCGTTGAGTGATACGTCGTCCCACACCAGCTTTTTTTCACCTGCCGTGCGCATCGCATCCGAGTAGTTGAACCCTGCGACGCCCGCCGCCGTGCGCCCGACGACGCCATTGAGATGCGGCCCGACCTTGTTGCGTGCATTGGGCCCCGCATCGTGGCAGGCGCGGCATTTGCGGAATTGAGCGGCACCATTGGCGAGGTCTTCCGCGCCGGCGGGAACGGCGCCCAGCAGGCCGAGCAGAGCGAAGGGGGCAACACAGCGCAGCGAGACAAGTCTCATGAAAGGCACGCTCCGGTTCGTTGGATTGAAGCTCAGATGTGTGGCGGTCGGGGCGTGTCCGAAACGGCAATCCCGGCAATGGCCCCCGCCACTGATGTGCCAGCGGCCGGAGAGGCTCCAGCCGGTGGTGATCCGCGCGATGATAAGGAATTGGGCTGCTTTGGCAATCAGCCCGATCCTGCCGCCAGGGTGTTCTTGCGGTTTTTGTTACCGGTCGATTTGCGCGCGTTGCCCGCCTTTGCCGGTTTGCTGCCGTTGCCGTTCATTTGCGCCGCTACCGCCTGCGGCCTCTGCGCGCCGTTGCGGCGCGCAGAGGGTGGGTTCGCCGCGTAGACCTCGTTGAGGAATTCGATGAAGACGTTGACCTTGTTGGGCATGAACTCGCGGCACGGATAGACCGCGAAAATACCGACCGAGGAGGCACCTTTGTATTGCGGAAGCACCACATCCAGCGCGCCGTCTTCGAGTTCGGCCGCGACATCCCAGGTCGACCTCAGTCCGATGCCGAGCCCCGAAAGCAGGGCCTCGCGCACGAACTCGCCCGAATTGGAGCGGATATTGCCCTTGACCCTGACCTGCACCGGTCCGTCCGGCCCATCCAGGCGCCACACGTCCTGTGCGCCTGCCAGAAGGCAGTTGTGCCGCTCCAAGTCATTCAGCGACTTGGGAATTCCCGCCTCCGCAAGGTACGCAGGCGTCGCGCAAAGGACACGGTCGTCGGCAGCCAGCTTGCGCGCCACCAGCGAGGAATCCTGCAGTTCGCCGATCCGAATGGCCACGTCGAAGCCGTCACGAATGATGTCGACGAAATTGTCCGTCAGGTGCATTTCAAGTTCGATATCGGAATAGCGCGACAGGAAACTGGGCAGGTGTGGCGCGATATGGAGTCGCGAGAACGCTGTCGGCGCCGTGACCTTGAGGATGCCGCGCGGCCGGGTATTGCGGCGGGAGACGAAATCCTCTGCTTCCTCGATCAGGCTCAGGATATCGACGACCCGCTTGAAATAGCCTTCGCCCGTCTCCGTCAGCGTCAGGTGCCGGGTGGTGCGCTGGAACAACCGCGCGCCGAGCCGCTCTTCCAGCAGGCTGATACGCTTCGACACGACAGCTGGTGACAGTCCCATCTCGCGTCCGGCAGCCGACATGTTGGCCGTGCGCGCGACGCGGGCGAAGATGTCAAGATCGCTGATCGCAGTCATGTGTTTCGTCTCCTCCGACAGCTTTTTTTGGTCCATCTCGACGGCAGCGATGCAGCCAGCGGACGGGATATTTTTTTCCTATGTATCGACGAGGGTGTGTCCGTGAAAGAGCTAAAACGAATATGATCTGTTCGGATTCGTTGAAGATGGTCGGCGAGAGTATGATGGCTTTGCCCTTATGTTCGACATCAGAACATATGCATGCGCATATGCG
>CAZDNY010000403.1:3286-3701 GCA_964506885.1 uncultured Hyphomicrobiaceae bacterium
AAGTACTCGATGGCTATGAAAGCGCTATCGAACTTTTGCACAAGACCGGGCGAAGATCCGCCTGCTTATGGGTTTTCCAGGCATTGGGAGCGGTCATGGAAGTGCAACTTGGGGGCGGGGGCGAGAAGTCGAAACAGCCTATCGTGCAACGATGACCGGTGCTTCTGGCTGTCCTCAGTTGCAGGCCGGTTTCCCGCCTGAACCGGTCTGGCGCCACGCATTTTGCCGTGTGCCAGGCCGCATGTTCCGGATATCATGGTAAAAACAACCCGATCCCGACTGCTGCCACGGCGGCCTTCCGCGTGAGGCTTTGTGGACTCGCCAGAGCGCCTTGGAGATGACGCCGCCGCGGCAACGGGAGAAGATAACCCGTGGTGGTCGCTTCCGCCGTCGCCCGAGGATTCGACGCCGCCCC